>CAZPWP010000229.1:0-4403 GCA_964590295.1 uncultured Victivallis sp. | reverse complement strand
TTGAAATCGGGCCGCACGGCCCTCCGGCGTTGCCGAGGATGTGTTCGACCAGAAACGACGTGGTGGTTTTCCCGTTGGTGCCGGTGACGCCGATCAGTTTGACCCGTTCGTCGGGACGGTCGCAGAAGTCGCGTACCAGCCGGGAGTAGGCGCGTCCGGCATCGGTCACCTGAATGTAGGTGGTCTTCTCCTGGTAATGCTTCAGATTCCGTTCGTGGACGATCACCTGGGCCCGTGCCGCGATCGCCTGATCGATGAAGTCGTGCGCATCGAAGCGCGATCCCGGAATCGCGACGAAAATATCGCCCGGCAGCACCTCGCGCGAATCGTTGACGACTCTGCCGCGGGCGGGACCGGCAAGGCCGCGTTCCGCAATGAAAAGTTCGCCCAGCGCGTCTTCAAAGGATGTGATCATGGTTTTCCCTCTCCTCTCTCTCTTGAGCTAGCGGGCCGTTTCCGGCAGTGCCAGCTCCATGGCGACGCCGCGGGAGCCTTTCGCAAAGACGAGATCTCCCTTCCGGACCAGTTCCGCGAGACGCGGGGCGGCCGCGGCGGCGTCGGCAGAATGTTCCACTCCGGGCGTCGGACCGAAAGCTCCGCCGACCGAGAGAATCCGCACCCCCGGGAAATGTTTCCGGGCGTGCTCCAGCAAAGCGGCATGTTCCGCCGCGGAATCCCGCCCCAGCTCGCGCATTTCGCCCAGCGCGAGGATCAATTTCGCCGGATCGGCAAACTCCGCGAGCCATTCGAAGCTCGCACGCATGCTGCCGGGATTGGCGTTGTAGGCGTCGTTCACATAGGTGACACCGTCGATTTCGGTGATTTTCGTGCGCATGCCGGGCAGCCGGGTGTTCGCCAGCCCGGCCGCAATGGCGGCAGGCGGGATTCCCGCCGCAAGGGCCGCACAGGCCGCGGCGGAGGCGTTGACCGCCTGGTGACGGCCGACGAGCGGCCACTCCACTTTGAACCGCTCTCCGCCGGGAAAGATGAGTTCAAAACAACTCCCGGTGAGCTTGCCGCCGAGGTAGTGCGCGATCACATCGCAATCCGCCGTCTCGCCGAAGCGGAATACATTTGCACTCTTTCGCGCCGCCTCTTCCAGAAGCCGCACTTCCGGGCAGTTTCGCGGAATGACGGCGCAGCCGTTTCCCGGCAGGCCGTCGAAGAGGTGCGCTTTTTCACGCGCCACCCCGGCGAGGTCGCCGAGAAATTCCAGGTGGCAGGGGGCGATGGAATTGATGATCGCAATCCGCGGCGCGGCGCAGCGGCTCAGCGGTTCGATTTCTCCCGGATGGCTGGTCCCCGCTTCGATGACCGCGTAACGGTGGCGCTCCTCCAGCCGGAGCAGATTCTGCGGGACGCCGACCTGATTGTTGGTATTCCCTTCGGTGTAGAGGACCGCATCCGGTCCCGCCGCCGCTTCGCAGATCGCCCGGAGCATCTCCTTGACGCTGGTTTTGCCGACGCTCCCGGTGACGGCGGCAAGTTGCAGCTGCGGAAATCGGAGGCGGTGAAAGCGGGCGATGTCACGGTAGGCCGCTCCCGTGTCTGCGACCTCCAGAACCGGCACTGCGCACTCCGGCGGAAGTTTTCCCGCTTTTGCCTTTTCGATGCAAAGTGCGGCACAGCCGCCCGCGATCGCATGCCGGAGAAAGTCGTGCGCATCGAACCGTTCCCCGGCAAGGGCGAGGAACAGCGCTCCCGCGGCGCGGCGGCGGGTATCGGTGACAATCCCCCGGAGGGCGTCCGGCGGAACGAATCCGTTTCGCCAGACGCCGCCGGTTGCGGCGGCGAGTTCCGCCGCGCGGAAGGTGGGCGCGGTCATCGCCGGTTATCTCGATTTGTTGATGTTGAAGATATTGCGGATGATATCCCCGCGGAATACCACCCGGACCGTCTGCGCCGGGGTGATCCAGTAGAGCCAGCTTTCATTGCGCAGATTCGGGGTGCGGCAGCTCGGCGGCGGCCCGTAGGCGAAGATCACCTCCTGCCGGTTCATGCCGGGAACCGCTTCGCCGCGGAGGATCCGTTCGCGGGTCTTCTCCGGCACTTCGGCAAGCAGTTTGTCGACCGGGTCGGTGGTGAAGGTGCAGGCGATGAAGTCGCGCATCGAGCAGAGCCGGTAGCCCGGATCGAATTTGATGGTGTACACGTTGCCCGCGGTATCCCGGAAGGTGATGGTGTTGTTCCACTTGTCGGCGCCGACCGGTTCGATTTCGGTGCCGATGGGCAGCCGGGAGCCTTCCTGCACGTTGAGACAGCTGATGTTCCCGGGATCGGTGTACCAGAGGTTGTAGCGGGTGTAGAGCTTCTGACCCTGCCGCTGCTGGAACACTTCGGTGAACACCACCGGGTCGGCGCAGCCGCCCGCGAGCGCCGCGAGACCGGCCAGAAGCGGAAGCATGAATCGATACCGCATGGATTGAACTCCTTCGTTGATTTTGTAACCGTGACAATGAATCCCGCTATAATCTATCGTCAACCCGGCGGTTTGGCAAGCGATGCGCGAAAAAAAAGCGGCCGGTTTTTCCGGCCGCCTGCTGAAGTAAGGGGGATTCGGCGGTCAGTTGCCGAGGAAAATCTTCTCCAGATCAAGTTTGGAATAGGAGTTCAGTGTCACCAGTGTCTTGGTGTGGATGATGCCGTTGATATCGCGGGTCATGCGGCTGGCGATGATGTCGGCCAGTTCGGCGTTGTTCTGCACGCGGATCATGACGACCAGATCGTATTCGCCGGCGACGGCGTACACTTCGGAAACTCCTTCGATCTTCATCAGGTCTTCGATGACGGTGCGGATCATGGCGCGTTCCACATTGACCAACACGATTCCAGTAACCATTTGCAGGGTCCTCCTTGCTTGTTGATGATCTCCGCCGGAGCCGGACACTCTCCCGGCCTCCTGCATCTCTCACTATAGCCGGCATCCGCCGGAAGTCAACCGCATTTTCAAAATATTTTGAAAAAAACTCCTGAATTTGCTCTTTTCCGGTTTTCAGGAGAAAAATCCGCCGGAAAACTCTTTTCTCGCCGAAATCAGACCGAATCCCGATCGACCGTATTTGCAAACGGCGGGAATTCCGGATATATTAACAGCAGTCCCAAACTCAAAACTCAGGAGAATTCAGAATGAAACGGATCGTTTATGCTCTTTTTTGCGGAATGCTTTGCCTGCTCGCGCTCTCTCTGCCACCGCTTACCGCGGCGGACGTGCAGCAGACCCTGCGGAAAGATCATCCCGCGGCTCCCCCGGTCGACGCGGCGAAACTCGCCGGAATTCCCCGCACCGGCACTCCCCGCAACATTATCCTCATCATCGGTGACGGCATGGGGCAGGGGGCGATTCGTTTCGCATCGCTTCACGCCCACGGGGCGCCGGGGAAGCTCTCCTTCGAGCAGTTCCCGGTGCGCGGACTGGCCCGCACCGCGTCGGCCAACAGCCGCGTAACCGACTCCGCCGCCTCCGCAACCGCACTCGCCTGCGGCAGGAAGACCAACAACGGCATGATCGGCATGACGCCGGACAAGAAGAACTGTCCGAGCGTGGCCGAACTGGCGCGCGCCACCGGTCGTTCGGTCGGTGTCATGACCTCCGACCAGCTTACCGGAGCGACGCCGGCGGCGTTTCTGGCACACGTGCCGAGCCGCAAGATGACGCAGGAGATCGCTGCCGACATGGCGTCGAGCAAGGTGCAGGCGCTGATCGGGGCGGGGGCGCAGCCTTTCCTGCCGGAGAACGCCGGCGGCGCCCGCAAGGACGGGCGCGATCTTGTCGCGGAACTCCTCAAAAACGGGTATGCGCAGGCGGCTGCGCCGGAGTCGCTCCGGCAGATTCCGGCGGAGCGGCCGGTGTTCGGCTTCGTCGACGACTGGAGCGATCCGGAACTGCTGGCGAAATTCGCCGCCGCTCTCTGCGACCGGCTCAACGCCGCCCCCGAGGGATTTTTCCTGATGGTCGAGGGGTGTGATCCCGACCGTGGCGGCCACGCCAACGATCCGGACCGCTCCGCGCACGGCGTGCTCTCGGTGGATTTCCTCGCCCGGGCGGCGCTCGATTTCGCGCTCGCCCATCCGGATACGCTGGTGGTGGTCACCGCCGACCATGAGACCGGCGGGATCTCCGCCGCGCCGAACCGGGAGAATCCCCGCCGCCCCTTCATCTCCTATTCCACCAAGGGGCACACCGGGCCGGCGGTCGATGTGTTTGCCTTCGGGCCGGGAGCCGACCGTTTCCGTGGCGTGATGGAAAATACCGATATCCCGAAAATCTTCGCGGAATTCTTCCGTTTCCGGCTCGATCAGCCCTGAGTGCGGCTGAAAAAAACGGTTCTTCGACGGTTCCTGCCGGAAGGGAACGTATTTTGAGAAAAACGCCGCGATGAAATGGGAAAAGGCCGACGTCGCCC
>CAZPWP010000228.1:0-4463 GCA_964590295.1 uncultured Victivallis sp. | reverse complement strand
CTTTCACCGACCCGGATCAGGTCGAGGTTCCCGCCGGTGCGGCTGGAAATTTCGGCGGTCTCCTGTGACTCGACGTTGGCCTGAACCCGGATCCGCTGGACGAATTCCATTCTCTTCGGCTGGATGGTGACCACCTTGTCCACAAGGCGCTCGCTCCCGGATGACTCCTCCCCGCCATTGCCGCAGCCCGCGGGCAGAGGTACGGCGAGGGTGCCCGCTGCGGCGAAAAACATCTGCAGAAAACGATACATCTCCTCTCCTCCTGAATTTGATCTCTTCGGAGCTCCTCTCCTGTAGAGTAAACCATCTCCCGGAAAAGTCAAGCCGGAAACCGCTTCCGACCGGCAGATTTCCCATGTTTTTCCCCTTTTTCATTGGAAAAAAGAGGCGGCGAAGTTTATAGTAATGGAACATACCCGAATTCATGTGTTTTTTAATTTTCAGAGACATCATCCATGCTGTACCTTCTCTCCTGGCTGAGCGGGGACTTCGGTCCGTTTCGTCTGTTCGACTACGTCACTTTCCGCGCCGGCGGCGCGGCGTTCACCGCATTTCTGCTGGTCGCGCTGCTCGGCGGATTCGCCGCACGGCAGCTGCGGCGCCTCAACATCCAGGCTGCGAGCCGCCTCGAGGGACTGGTCCCGCCGGAGTTCATCGACAAGGAGAAGAACCGCACCCCCTGTATGGGCGGACTCCTGCTGATCGGAGCGGTGATCGTCTCCTCGCTGCTCTGGAACGTCATGACCAGGCCGATTTCGATCGTCCTGATGGTTGCGACCGCCGCGTTCAGCCTGATCGGATTCGTCGACGACTTCATGAAGGTGGTCTACAAGCGGCGCGACGGCATTCCGGGGCGGGCGAAACTCGCCGGGCAGTTTCTCGTCGCCGGGCTCGCAGTCTGGAGTCTGAGCGGCATCCCCGAACTCCGGGAGCTGATGCGCCAGCTGATGGTGCCCTTCCTCAAAGAGCCGGTCTACTCCGGATTCTGGACTCTTCCCTTCGCGGTGATCGTCATCGTCGGCGCCTCCAACGCGGTCAATCTGACCGACGGCAAGGACGGGCTGGCCACCGGCTGCACCATCTTCTGCACGCTCACCTACGCGGCGTTCGCCTATCTGATGGGTCACCGAATCTTCGCCGGGCACCTCAACATCCCCTATCTGATGGGCGCGGAGGAGGCGATGGTCTTCGCCGCCGCCGTCTGCGGGGCGTGCATCGGCTTTCTCTGGCACAACTGCCACCCGGCCTCAATGTTCATGGGCGATACCGGCAGTCTCGCTCTCGGCGGCGCGGTCGGGTTGCTCGCGGTGATCGTGCGGCAGGAGCTGCTGCTCATTCTGGTCGGCGGCGTCTACGTGCTGGAGGCGGTTTCGGTGATTCTGCAGGTTGCCTCGTTCCGGTTGACCGGGAAGCGGATCTTCCTCTGTGCGCCGATCCACCACCACTTCGAGCGCAAGGGGTGGACCGAGACGCAGATCGTCGTCCGCTTCTGGATCCTTGCCGGCGTCTTCGCGCTGATGGCGCTCTCCACTCTCAAACTGCGCTGAAGCGCGCAGAATTCCTCTCCGGCGCTTGAAAACAAGGGGGTTGCCGTGTATCTTATCGGGAAACATGGATGGAAACGCGAAGCGCGGGAGAGCATTTGCACCGATGCAGACGATACAGGAACGGATCAAGATCCACGACCGCCACCAGTTCGAGATCAAGCACGTCTATCCGCTGAGTTCGAAGGACGGGCGGGCGCTGCGCTACACGGTGGAGCTGTTTCTCTTCATCCCGCAGAGTCTGGATATCAACTCCGAGAGTCTCCGCAAGGAGGATTTCTACCGGGACCTCCAGTCCCGGATCCGCTGGCAGACGCCGGTCTGCCTGCTCGATTCGCTGCTCCACGCGGAGGATTCGATCCTGGTCCGGCTGCGCGGAGCGATCACCGGGCTGGCGCACCATCCGGAATCGATGGAACTCCAGGAGCAGTTCGTCGATACGCTCAAACTCTGCTGTTCGGTCATCAAGAGCGCATTGCGCGACGAGATCAAATTCTGCTGCGACTCCTGCCTGACGGCGGAACGGATCGACCGGCTTGAGAGCGACACCCAGACGCTGCTGACCCGCTTCCGGGAGCTGCGTCCGTTGCTTCAGGTGCCTCATCTTGACCCGCGTTGTACGGAGATCTACGATTTCGGCGACGAGTACATCAGTCTGGTGGTGGAGTATTACTTTGCTTCGCTGGCGGAATCTCCCGACACCGGGGAGATCTCGCGGAAGCTGCGCAAAGCGGTGCTGCGTCTGGCGGCGGGGGAGGCGCACTACCGCCGCAAACGCCGGTTCGCCTCGGTCATCTCCGAAAACGATTCCAACGAGAGCGCGATCTACCGGATGCGGGTGCTCAAGAAGATCATGGGCAGCATCCTCTATCTGCAGACCAGCCGGAGCGCCGACGGCCGCTTCGCCGAGGAGCTGCTCACCTCGCTCTCTGCGGGGCTGGCGATGTTTCTGGCGCTGATGCTCTCGCTGCTCGGGCGCCATCTCTTCGCCGACGTGACCGCCTGGTTCGTGGTGATCGCGGTGGTCTGTTACATCATCCGCGACCGGATCAAGGACGGCTGCCGGTTCCGGTTCATCGGCTGGGCGCGGCGGTTCTTTTTCGACTACAGCACCCGGATCAGCGACGCTCACGGCTGCCGGATCGGCACGAGCCGGGAGCTGTTCAGTTTCGTGCGGGAGTCGGCGCTGCCGCCGGAGGTGGCGAAGCTGCGGGGCAGGAGTCTGGTGGTGGAACTCGCCAACGCGCCGGAGGAGAATGTCGCCTACTACAAGAAGGAGATCGAGCTCAACGCCGCCGCCGGGCCGGTCGGGCACGACTACACCGGAGTGGTCGATATCGTGCGCATGAACATCCGGCGGCTGCTTGACCGGATGGATGATCCGATCCGTTCTCTGCTTCTGCCGCACTCCGACGGCGTCGTCCGGGTGGAGGGGCACTCCGTCTACCATCTGAATCTGGTCATGCGCTACGCCGTGGAGGGAAGACCGGAGGAGTACCGCCGGTTCCGGCTGATTCTCGACCAGAACGGCATCGTCCGGAGCGAGCAGTAACTTCTGCCGGAGCCGCGGTTCCCGCGTGGAAGAAATCGCGGAAAAAATCCGCCGCTCCCCTTGTTTTCTCTCTAAAAACGTTTACATTGACTTAACCCCCCGACCACGGGGGCAAGGAGGATATTCATGCTTTGCGACAACTGTAAAAAGAACGAAGCGACAATTCATATCAAAGAGGTGCACAACGGCAAGGTGGTGGCCTCCAATCTCTGTACGGAGTGCGCACGGGAAAAGGAGGAGAAGGGCGAACTCGGTTCACTCGGCTTCAACCTGGCCGAAGTGCTGTTCAATCTGGGAAAACTCACCGAATCGGTGCAGGCGGCCCGGGAGACGCCGCCGGAACCCGCCTCGGATCCGGGGCCGGCGTGCCCCGGCTGCGGCTGGACACTGGAGCGGGTCCGGGAGTCCGGCGGGCGGCTTGGCTGCCCCGACTGCTACCGGGCGTTCGCGCCGATGATCGCCGACGCGCTCACCCGGGTGCAGCGCGGACCGGTCCATCTCGGCAAGCGGCCGCAGTCCGCCGGGGCGGGCAACCGGACGGCGCTGCAGTTTGAAATCGACAAGCTCCGCCGGGAACTCGACGGTCATATTCAGCGAGAGGAGTACGAGGAGGCCGCGGTCTGCCGGGACCGGATCGCCCAGCTCAAAGCGGAGCTGGAGGCGAATGCCGCCGGCGCGGGCGGGGCAGATGCCGGAGGAGGGTGCGATGAATGACTCGATTGATCAACTGCTCCGGAGTCCGGTGAGTTTTCTGGCTGATTCCGGTCCGGAGGAGGATATCGCGTTGAGCAGCCGCATCCGGCTGGCGCGCAATCTGGCGGGGAGGCCGTTTCCGGCAGCGGCCTCCCCGGAGTCGCGGCAGGAGGTGTGCGAGCTGGTTTCGCAGGCGGCGGCGGGTTCCGGCGCACTGGGCTGCCCGGAGTGTTACAGTTTCGACCCGGCGGAGATGTCCCCGCTCGACCGGGAGATTCTCTTCGAGCGGCGGCTCGCCAGCCGGGATTTTCTCGAACGCGAAGGCGGCACCCGATTGCTGGTGCGTTCCGACGAATCCAGTTCGATCATGATCAACGAGGAGGATCAGCTGCGGATCCAGACGCTGCGGCCGGGGTTCCAGCTCGACGAGGTGTGGCGGGTCATCAAGCAGCTGGATGACGAGTTGAGTTCCCGGCTGGACTACGCGTTCGACGACAGGCTCGGCTACCTCACCAGCTGCCCGACCAATGTCGGCACCGGCATGCGGGCGTCGGTGATGCTGCACCTGCCCGGACTGGTGCTCTCAGGGCAGATCGGTCCGACCATTCAGGGGGTGGCGAAGCTCAATCTGGCGGTGCGCGGTATCTTCGGCGAGGGGACCGACAACCGGGGCA
>CAZPWP010000227.1:0-4468 GCA_964590295.1 uncultured Victivallis sp. | reverse complement strand
GTGCACCAATTCCACAAGGTCGAGCAGATCGTCTTCTGCAAGCCGGAGGATTCGCCGAAGTACCACGAATTCTGCCTGGCGAACGAGGAGTACATCCTCCAGCAGCTGGGGATTCCCTACCACGTGGTCAACGTCTGCGTCGGCGACCTCGGCGCACCGGGGTACAAGAAGTATGACATCGAGGCGTGGTTCGCCGGATTCGGAGCCTACCGGGAGGTGACCAGCAACACCAACCTGACCAGCTTCCAGAGCCGCCGGCTGAACATCCGCTACAAGGATGGCGACACCCGCGACTTCGTCCACACCATCAGTGCGACGGCGGTGACCGACCGGGTGCTGATCGCGATCATGGAAAACTTCCAGCAGGAGGACGGCAGCGTCATCGTGCCGGAGGTGCTCCGTCCGTTCTGCGGCTTCGACCGGATCGAACCGGCGAAGAAGTAAAAAGCGGCGGAATTACGATTCCGGGCGGGAGCGCGAAGGCATTCCCGCCCGTTTTTTCGTATCGGTCAGAGGAACATATCCGGTTTCTGCGGGCGATTGCGCCGGTCCGCGGCAGGGCCGCCGGCATCCCGCACGCAGAGCCTACCGGGGAACCGAGCCGCCGGGGGACCACCAGTGTCGGCACCTGAATCTTGTGGACCAGCGTCTCGGCGGCCGGCCGCCCGATCTCCTCGCGGGAGCAGAGCAGCGAAGTGAGTTCAGCCGCGCCGGAATCAGGCGCATTCTGTCCCTGGAAGCCGATCACCGTGAAATCTTCCGGCACCCGGAAACCAAGCGGACGAATAGCCGCAGGAAACGGCGACTCTCGTCAGTTGTCTGCGAAAAATCATTCGGCTTCGGCGTTTTCGATCCCGGCGTTGCGCAGGCAGTCGATCGCGACGCGGTCAACGGCGGAGAGCGCGGTCGAGTCGGATCTGCGCGCCGGCGCGGGAACCCGCCCGGGCGGAACCTTGCGCGCCGTGTGGTCGAGATGCGCTTTCAGGGCCTTGCTGTCGAGGCGGTTGACTGCTTCATGCGGATTCGACGATCTTGCGCTCGGCGCGGTGCAGTGCACGCTCGAGCTGCCCTTCGACTTTTTCGGCTCCGGTATCAGCCAATCCGGCCGAGGGCGGGGTGGCCCCATTCGAAATGGCCTTTCACGCCTGCATCCTGCCGGTCAATCTGTTCGGTGTGGATCTCTGACGCGCGCTTCGCGGCTCTCTCCACCGGTCCTTTTTTTCTCCGTTCCGGTTGAAAAAAGGACTCCGGACATGTAAATTAATTCCGGGCCATCAGTGGAGAGGCGATATGACACCGGGAATGTGGAAAAATCCAGTCGTGACGGCGGCAGCGGGAGCACTCGCAGGGATCGTGTTCGGCTTCGCCATCGGGCGCTTCTGCGATGCGGCGCGTTCCGCGCCCTCCACCACCACGCCCCCTCCCTCCTCCGCCGCAGTTCAGGAAACGGCGGTCCCCGCCGGCGCGGAGCTGAAACGGGCGGCGGACCGGGCGCTGCGCGACGCGGACATCCATCGTGGAGAATCGGCCGGAGTGATTTTGCAGGAGACGCTCGAGGACGGCAGCCGAATGGTTTCGGTCCGGCTGGAGAACGGTCGAACGGTGCGCGGGCGACTCTTCCGCGATCGAATGCGCTGGAAGATCAGCCTCGATCCTCTGACTCTGTACGACGGCCAGACCGTGGTGATCGAAAAGGAACTCACACACCGGAAGGGAAGATGAAATGAAACTGTTTTCATGGGTTGCCGCCCTGCTGGCGGCCACGACGCTTCTGCCGGCGGCGGAAGCTCCGGCGAAGACGGAGCAACAGAAAAAAATCAAAGTGGCGGTATTCGACTTCTCCACCATCGACACCGTCGGGCAGAAGTTCTACCGCCACACCGAGGAGAGGATTCCATCCATTTCGTACAATTCCTTGAACGCAAACGACTACGGCACCATCGACGACCGGATGCTCGGGCTGGTCCGGCTGTTCGAAAACCGGGCGACACTGCAGGAGCGGCAGGAGGAGCGCGCCAGAATGGATCAGCGCAACGAGCGCGCCCTCGCCGTGCGGGATACCCTCGCGACGAAGCTCCTCAACTCGCCGCAGCGCACCGCGGTGATCGGTTCGGAATATATGCTCGCCGCGCTGGGAGAGTATCCGCAGACCTTCACTCCGGTCGACCGGCGGACGCTCGACGACTCGCTGCTGGCCATCGATCTGGGCACCCAGGCGACGGCGATGGCGGAAGCCGAACAGAAGTTCCGCCGCCTCTCCGGAGCAACGCATGTGCTCTACGCGGTCGTCTCCGACTGTCAGAAGGAGGAGACCGCCTTCAAAGGGTACGGCATCGAGACGAAGAACAAAATTTACACACTGGACCTGCTCGTCAAACTCGTGGATCTGCGGGACAATTCCATCGCCTTCAGCGGTCTCTTCACCGGCAAGGTCCGCCGGCTCGACCACAGCGCGGTGACCCGCACCGATACCGGGCTTTATGAAAAACTGATGAAAGACGCGGTCCGGCAGGCCGCCGCCGCCATGAACCGGCGGTTCGAATCGAAGGAGGAGAAGCAATGAGAAAACCGCATCTCTTTATTCTGGCACTCTTCTGCGCGACGGCGCTCCACGCCGCCGACCGGATCGCCGTGGCGGAAATCATGACCCGCGGGAACATCGACGCTGCCGGACTCGCCGGACTGGCCGACCAGATCGAAGCGAAGCTCGGCGGAAACTACGAGGTGATCTCCCGCACCGCACTGCAGGCGATGCTTAAGGAGGTGGCGTTTCAGACCGAATCCGGACTGGCCGACAGCGCCGGACAGCTGGCCGAACTCGGCCGGGTCCATGGAGTCAAGTATCTTCTGGTCACCTCGGTGGCCCAAATCGGCTCCCGGATGGGCATGACACTGATGGTCGTCGACTGCAGCACCGGAAAAGTCGACCCGAAACGGCACATCGCCCTCGACGAGCCCGACCTCAACGGCCTGGTGCGGCGGCTGGACTGGGCACTCGACAAGATCGGCCTTCTCGCCCGCCCCGGCGAAACCGCCGCGAGAAAACAGCTTGCCGTGTTTCCGGTGCAGGTCGCGCCCGGCATCGCCCCCGCCTCCGGCACCTCGTTCGGGACGAAACTCAGCGAATTTCTGCTGAAATCCGGCAGTTTCGAGCTCTTCGGCCGCGATGCGCTCCAGGCGGTTGCCGCCGAGTCGGCGCTGGCCGACGCCGCGCTCGCCGCCCCCGGCCAGCAGATCAAGACCGGCGCCCTGACGGTCGGCGACTGGTTGATCCTGCCGAAGCTCACCCGGATGGAGGTGCAGAATCTCTCCTCCGGCACCGCCATCGCCGGAACCTCCACCCGCACCGTCGCCACGCTGGAGGCGGAACTGCGGATCATCGAGGTCAAAAGCGGCATCCTCGTCGCGGTGGAGTCGATCACCTGCCGCCGGCGGAGCAATGAGATTCCCGCCGAAACCCGCCGAGACTGGACCGCCGCCGACTACCGCAACGACCTGCTCAGCCTGGCCGCGGAGACCGCCGGGCGCAGACTGCTCGAACGGCTCGATCCGGTGCTGGTCGCCGCAGTCGATGGCAACACTCTCTATCTCACCCGCGGCGAAGGGGCCGGAGTGCGTGCCGGGCAGATCTACGAAATCTATCAGCCAGGCAAACCGGTGGTGCATCCGAAGACCGGCCGGGTGCTGGGGTCGACGGAGAAGCGGCTCGGCGACGCCAGGATTGAATCGGTCACGGCCGACATGAGTACCGCCTCCTGGCAGGGCGAAAGGGAACTCCCCGCCGTCGGCGCCCGCTGTCGCCTGAAGGCGGATTCCCGGACCGCGCCGCCGGCCGCGAAGCCTGCCTACCCGAAAGCCACACCGTAAGAGCATCGGGAGCAGACTGGTCGTGAGAAGACGGAAGAGATCACGCGGAGCAATTCTGCTGACGGCGCTGCTGGCGCTGGCCGGCGGCTGCCGCTCCGGCTTCACCCGGCAGGATCAGCAGAAACTTCAGCAGCTCTACTACTCCGGCAACCTCGACCTCGCCGCCGAACTCAGTATGAAGATAAGCGATGCGGAGAACGGCGAGACCGGCCGAGAAGCACTGCTCTGGCATCTGGAGGCGGGCAGCATCAATCTCGACGCCGGGAAATTCGACGATGCGTTCACCGCGCTGGAGCGGGCGGAAAAGCTCTTCTGGCTCTTCGACCGGCAGGGCGGAATCCGCCTCCACCGGCCGGGAACGACCACCTATCACGGCTACCGGAACGACCGGCTGGTGCTCGGAATGCTCAAGTTCTTCACCTGTTTCAGCCGGGGCGAACTGGAGGACGCACTGGTCGAAATCCGGCGGCTTCGCGCCGGGCAGTACCTCTATCTGCTCAAGGAGTCCGATCCGAATCTGCGCGCATACGACCAGGAGAACTTCGGCCGCAAAGTCGCCCCCTACCGACTGCGGAAGCTGGAGAAGGAGAATCAGACGGCG
>CAZPWP010000226.1:0-4480 GCA_964590295.1 uncultured Victivallis sp. | reverse complement strand
CTTAACAGAGCGTGAAAGAGGTGTGACGTATGGCAAAGACCGTCGAAGAGGCGAATGTTCTCCGGCGGCGGGCGGCGGAAACGAATTTCCCCGCAAGCCGCCGGAGAACGATTTGCAATCCGGAAAACCCGGGCATATATTACTCCCGTCCGAGGAAGGTAACACGCTGAAGCGCCAGACGGCCGGGAGGAATGGATTCATGACCAGGACCCAGAAAGATTTCCACGATTTTCTCTCCGCGAACAACATTCTCTGCAACGTGAAAAGCTCTGACCGCGACGAACTGCTCCGTCTGATGCTCTCCATGCTCAAGCGTCACCACCCCGGGATCGATCTTGAACTGGCCGCCCGGGAAGTCAAGGAGCGCGAGGAGCTCTTTCCCACCGTCATCGCTCCCGGGCTGGCGGTGCCGCACGCCCGCATTCCCGACCTCGCCGCGCCGCTGGTGGCGATGGCATGTATCCCGGAGGGGGTCGATTTCGCCTCGGAGATGGGGCCGGTCAAGGTCGCCATCCTGCTGCTGACGCCGCTCGACGAGCCCAATCTCCACATGCAGCTGCTTGCCGCGCTCGCCGGAGATTTCGGCGGAGAGGAGGTGGTGGACAAGGTTGCCGCCCTGAAGACTCCGGCTGAGGTGATCGGATTCTTTGCCGGCAGCGAACACACCATGCCGACCTATCTCAAGGCTGCCGACGTCATGCGGGGAAATGTGGTGACCGTCTATGAGAACGATACGCTTCAGACGGCGATCCGCACTTTCGCCACCAGCGGCATCGACGAGTTGGTGGTCATCGACCGTGCCGGCGATCTGCGCGGCGTGATTTTACTGACCGATCTGCTCAAGTTCAGCCTGCCGGAACATCTGCTCTGGATGGAAGATCTGACGCCGATCTATCGGTTCCAGCCGTTCGCGGACATGCTCAGGAGTTCCGACGACACCCGGGTCGCCGACATCATGCGCGAGGAGTTCGTCACCGTCGACAGCGAAGTGCCCGCGGTCCAGCTGGCCAAACTCTTCCTGGTCCATCAGGTCCGCAAGCTGATCATCACCGGACCGGATGGGCGGCTCACCGGTGTGGTGGAGCTCAAGGAGTTCTGCGCAAAACTGTTCTGGGAATAATTCGGGAGGACCTTTGCCATGCACGATGAATCCGCTTCCGCCGCACTTCCGCTCCGGACCATGCTGGTCCGCTTCGCCATTCTCCTCGGCGCCGCCCTGCTGGTCGGCGTCGGCGGCGCCCTCACGGTGCTGGAGCCCCGTCAGGCGATCGCCTGTGCCGTCTTCGTCGGCATCATCTTCGGAACCCTTTTCTTCTGGGGATTCCGGCTCGCCATCGCCTTTCTCGGGCTGGCGGTGCTGATCTTCACCAATTCGCTGAACATTCCGCAGTTCGTTTCGTCGTCGTCGCTGGAGGTGATCCTCTTTCTGGTCGGCATGATGGTGATCGTCGGGGCGCTGCGCGATCTCGGCTTTTTCACCTGGATCGTCCAGTTGATCGTCTCGATGCCGCACCTGACCGGGCGAAAATTCACCGCCGTCACCGCGATCGCGTCAGCGCTGCTCGCCTGCGCGGTGGACGAGGTCACCTCGATCATCTTCGTCTCGACGCTGATCTTTCAGGTGTGCGACCGACTGAAGCTCAATCCGACCCCCTACATTCTGATTGCGGTGCTCGCCACCAACGTCGGCAGCGCCGGAACCATGATGGGCAACCCGGTCGGCATCTACATCGGCAACAAGGGGGGACTCACCTTCGGCGACTTCATGATCTGGTCGTTCCCGCTGATGCTGCTGGTTCTTTTCGCGACGGTCGGGCTGATGCTCTTCTGCTTCCGCAGGCGGCTGCGGGAGTTCGACGTCCGGCTGAAGAACCGGCTGGCGCAGGGACTGACGCTCGCGCCGGCGGTGGATGTCCCCTGCAAACCCGGTCTGGTGCTGATTACGCTGACCATCCTCGCGATCGCCTCGCACCATCCGCTGGAGAGCCTCTTCGGGCTCGCCAAAAACAGCGTGCTCCTGATCACGCCGCTGATCTGTGCCGGTGTGGTGATGATCCTCCGGCAGAACCGCGCGCGCCATTATATCGAACAGGAGGTGGACTGGTGGACCCTTCTCTTCTTCATGCTTCTTTTCGCGGTCGCCGGAACTCTGGAATACACCCATGTCGACCGGGTGATGGCCAGATACTTCTCCGGCGTATGCGGCACGGAACTCACTGCGCTGGTCCCCTTCATCTTCACCGTTTCAGCGGTCGGGTCGGCCTTCATCGACAACGTGATCTTCGTCGCCGCCTTCTGTCCCGTGATCGAACAGCTCTCCTCGAGCGTCAAGGACCTGCCGCTCTGGTGGGCGCTGCTGCTCGGCGCCTGTTTCGGCGGCAACATCACAATGATCGGCAGCACCGCGAACATCGTCGCGCTCGGCATGCTCGAAAAACGTTCCGGCGTCAACATCCCCTTCTTCTACTGGCTGAGGATCGGGCTGCTCTCCACCGTCGCCGGCGGTGTGATCGGCATTGCCGGGCTGCTGTTGCTGGAACCGTTGATGCCGGACCGCTGCGCCACGGTGAAGTTCGAGATGCTCCAGCGCGATTCCGGGCGCCGCTTCGACGGCAAGAATGCGATGCTCTCGGCGCGGATCGCTCCGGCGGGCGAAAGGGCGGAGCGGGTGGTTTTCCCGAATCTCAAACCCGGTGAGTATCTCCAGGTGCGGCTGGTGTCTCCCGGCGGCGTCGAGGCGTCGATTCCGGCAGCGCTGCCGCCGGAGATGAGGTCCCGTTTCGACGAGTTCACCGCCGCGGGCGAATGCCGGTTCATCGGCAGGCTCTACTCCGTCGGCTCCGGCGACCATCCCTGCGTGATGGAGGTCGAACAGGTGGAGATTCCCAGGATGCAATGACCGGAACGGTTTCCCCGTCGCTGCGTCAGGCGAGTTCCGGCTGCGGCGGGGCTTCAAGGAATCCGCTGACCAGATTGAGAATCACCTGAACCGACAGCTCCATTTCCTGCACGGAAGCGAATTCACTCTCCCCGTGGAAATTGTATCCGCCGGTGCCGAGGTTGGGACAGGGCAGACCGCGGAACGAGAGCAGGGCGCCGTCGGTGCCGCCGCGGATCGGCGGTTCCGACGGCACAAGTCCCGCCTCCCGCACCGCCCGGCGGGCGAGTTCCAGGAGTTGCGGATGGCGGGCGATCACCTCCTCCATGTTGCGGTACAGGTCACGGACGGTGAGCGTGACGCTGCCTTTGCCGTATTTCCGGTTCAGCCGGTCGGCGATCGCCTGGAGTCTCTCTTTGCGCCCGGCGAACTTTCCTGCGTCGTGATCGCGGAGAAGCAGAACAAGCTCCGCTTCTCCGACCGTGCCGGCGGTGCGGGCCAGATGAAAGAATCCCTCCAGATGCTCCGTCCGCTCCGGCGACTCCTCCGGCGGCAGCGCGGCGGCGAATTCAAAGGCGATCTTCTGGGCGTTGACCATAATCCCTTTCGCCGAACCGGGGTGGACGTTGACGCCGCGAAAATTCACTTTCGCATCGGCGGCATTGAAGTTTCGGTATTCGATCTCTCCGGCCGCTCCGCCGTCCATCGTGAAGGCGCAGTCCGCGCCGAAGGCCTTCACATCAAAGCAGAGTATGCCTTCGCCGATCTCCTCGTCGGGCGTGAAGCCGATACGGAGAGGGCCGTGAGGCAGGTTGTGCGCGAGGATCGTCTCCGCCGCGGTCATGATTTCAGCGATGCCCGCCTTGTCGTCGGCGCCGAGCAGCGTGGTGCCGTCGGTGGTGACCAGCGTATGACCGGTGAGCCGTTCGAGCACCGGGAAGCGGTGCGGGTCAAGCGTCAGCCCGCTCGTACCGAGCGGAATGATTCCCCCGGCGTATTCGACGATCTGCGGATGTACGTTTCGGCCTGACGCGGCGTCGGAGGTGTCCAGATGGGCGAGAAATCCGAGCGCAGGGATCTCCTCCCGTCCCGGTGTCGCCGGGATACCGGCGGTGACGCATGCGTGTTCCGAGACGCGGACCTCTTCTGCGCCGATTCTCCTGAGTTCGTCGGCCAGATGATGTGCGAGCTCCATCTGGCCGGGGGTGGAGGGGTGGATTCCGGAGGAATCGCTGGACTGCGTGTCGAAGGCGACGTAATCGAGGAAGCGTTCAAGAACGGTGCGCATTTGCGAAAATCTCCTGCCGCCGTATCGGCAGCCGTTATTTGTTTTCTTCTTCCAACCGGGCGAGAATGCCGAAGGCGGCGCCACGCATTTCGCGCAGAGCACGCTCGAGCTTTCGATGAAACGCGCCGGGCACCGCCTGGGTGCAGTTGGTGCCGTTGAGGAAGAGCTCGCGTGCCTGTTCCGGCTTCTTCTGCATCGTGTCAGGCGGCCCGGTCCAGTTTGCCCCACTCTTTTCCCGCGGCAACCGCCAGCATGATTGCGTTGAAGACGAGCCAGATCCCCAGCAGGAGCCCGCCCAGTTTCGGGATGGAGAT
>CAZPWP010000225.1:0-4489 GCA_964590295.1 uncultured Victivallis sp. | reverse complement strand
TGGAAAGTTCACTGCCGGAAACAATCTTCGCCTTCACAAGATTTGGGACAAAACCATTTTTTTCTGCAAGACCGCCGCTCTTCTTTCTCAGGAATTTCTCGACTGGAATATAACTTTTCTTTCCCCGGAATGCAACTTCATCGATGATCGCTGCGGAAGCTGGAGGGCGAGATGCCCCGGAGCCGCCGGAACTCTGCAGAAAAGTAGAGCGGTTTCGTGTAGCCGAGCAGGAAGGCGATCTCCTTGATCGAGAGCGTGGTCTGACGCAGCAGCTCTTCGGCCTTCTTCATTCGCTGATCCAGGCGATAGTGGTACGGAGTCATCCCGAAAGTTTGCTGGAATTTGCGGTTCAACGAGGGCAGCGAGAGGTGGAATCGGCGGGCGGTTTCCGTCATATTCAATGGGCCCGAAGCGGTCTCTTCGAGAAAATCACGGATTGCGCACATGTCCTGCGGCAACGGGCGCGGCAGGTGGGCATGTGCGAGAAACTGCAGAAGTTCAAAGGAGATTCCACTGTTGATCTCTTCGCTTCTCGCGTCTTTAAGTTCTTCTTTGACATATGGTTTCAGGCGGTCAAAGAGATCGCGCATCCGGGTGTCGTCCGCCAACGGGAAGACATCGGTCCGGTCGAGGCGCAGGTGCTGCAGCAGCGGTGTCAGGCCGGAACCGTGCAGGACGAAGGTCATCAGGCGGGTCGGTTTCCCCGGCTGAAAGTAGAAGTCGTGGTTGCGGTTGCGGTGCAGCAGGCATAGGTCACCCTTTTCGGCGGCGAAAGCGCGTTTGCCGCTCCGGAACCACAGCTCCCCCTCCAGGATGTACTCGATCGAAAGGAACGGCTGATGGATTCTGCGGATATAACGGAACTCGTTCCACAGCATGATGGAACAGAAGGTGGTGTAGAGCAGCGGCCGGGGTTCGGCGGTGAAGTGTTTCCAGTATTTTTCTTCCCAGTTGCCTTTTCCGCAGGCGTATACGACATATCCTCTGCCGTCGTATCGTTCGACGGAGACTTTCTGATTCAGAAACGGCGACAGGTCGAAAATCGGACGCATATGTTTTTCATATGTTTTTTACATTATTTCCTATCTAAAATATCGTTTTTTCGGAATTTTTCAAGGGAAAGTCGGATATAATTACAATATGGATAAAATTAAACGGGACAACCGAAAGGGAGGAAGCCATGCTGATTGCCGAGACGAAGACGCCGCCCGCGGGCTGGAACAGTTTTGATTGCTACATGGGGTCGATCAACGAGAAACAGGCGCTGGCCAATCTGGAGCTGTTTGTAAAAAAGCTGAAACCGGCCGGGTATGAATATTTCTGCCTCGATGCCGCTTGGTACGCCGACGGGGATCAGGCGTGGAACGAGCAGTTGCGGCAGGTCGGGCAGTGCCGCAATATGCATATCGATTCTTTCGGACGGTTTGTTCCTTCGCCGGTAAACTTTCCGCACGGATTGCACCGTCTGGCCGACCGCTGTCACGAGAACGGCGTCAAGTTCGGCGTCCACATCATGCGGGGAATGCCCCGCATGGCGCTTGAACGGAACACGCCGATCAAAGGGACGGATTTCCGGGCTCGTGACATTTACGATCCTGACAATTTCTGTTCCTGGTGCAAATACTGGGTGGCGACTGATGCGTCACATCCGGGCACGTTCGCCTATTACCGGAGTGTGGTGGAGTATCTTGCAGAAGAACTGACGACGGATTTCATCAAGCTCGACGATGTAGTGGAGCATCCGGACCATGTGGCGCTGTTCGGCAAAGCGCTGGATTCCGTAGACCGGCCGATTCTGTTGAGCCTCTCGCCGGGAGCGGAGGACATCTGGCGCGGCAGCTGGAAGGAGCATGTTCCTTACGGCAACATGATCCGGGTAACCCCCGACGCCTGGGACGACGACCGGACCAATCTGCTCAAATTGCGGCGCTGGTATGAGTTCGAGGAGCTGAGCGGGCCGTCGTTGTGGGCGGATCTGGACATGCTGCCGCTGGGAGCGCTGCAGGTGACAGTTCCTCCGGAACTGGCTCTTCCGCAGGGATCCGCGCGTCAGAGCAGGCTGACTCCGATCGGGAAGAAGGTGATGATGACGATCTTTGCGATGAGCTGTTCGCCGTTGATCTTCGGCGGAGATCTGCCGCAGACGCCGGAAGAGGACATCGCGCTGGCAACCCATCCGGAGGTGTTGCGCTGCAACCGGAACGGCGTGGTCGGGAAACGGGTCAGCCTGATGCGTCACATCGATGTCCGCAAGGCTCCGTGCAAGGAGGATCCCGCCCACGGCTGGCTGGGAATTTTCAACATCAATGCCGATTCGCGGCGGGTGAAACTCTCTGCCGCACAGCTGGGATTTGAAACCATTCCGCCCTTGCATGACATCTGGGGCGACTACCCGGTTCATATCGATTCCGAGGGGTTGATCCTCTATCTTCAGCCGTACGACTGTGCATTTCTGAGCTATTGAAACCGGCCTCTTTGCCGCGTTGCAATGCGGCCGGCAGGCCGGATGACGGGGAAAGAATTGAAACGAACGATGCTTTTCATGCAGGAAAGGAGAATTGTATGGAGGAATTCGTAATCCGCCGCCCGGGGCGGGGGAACGCCTGTTCCGGGCTGATCAACCAGGTGTTGGGGAGGGCGCCGGAAGGCTCCCGGATCGTCTTCGAGCCGGGGGAATACCTTATCGACGAAAAGCTTCTGCTGAAGGACCGGAAAGGGGTGACGCTCGACGGCTCGGGAGCGGTATTGATTCTGCGCAACGACCGCGAACGGAACTACCGGTACAGCACCGACGGAATGCACGTGGAGCGTTGCAGCGATATCACCATCACCAACTTCAAGATTCGAGCCCAGTTCCCCTCCAATACCGGATACCGGGTGTTGGCTGTGACACAGGAATATGTTGACATTCAGTGCCTTTCCCGAATTCCGCTGACGGGAAAGGAGCAGTTTGTCGCCACTTCCATGTTCGGCGAAAGCGGCCGTCCTCTCGGGCTCTACTGGTTCGGCACGCGCCATCCGGAGGGCATTCACAGTGTGATTGCCGGTGAAATCGCCACCACCTCGCTGGAACCGGTGGATACACCGCATCTTCCGCTGGGCGGCAATCGATTCCGGATTTTCAATCTCTGGGGTGACGCCGGTAAACTCAGGCCGGGAATGCATGGAGCACTGCTCCACACCAATTACGGACTTTCCTGTTTCGTGTTCCGGGACTGTTCGGGTGTGACGATCGATTCGGTGGAAATTCAGGATTTCGGCGGCATGGGCTGTGTCATTCTGCCGTACTGCCGGGATTTCATCTTTCGCCGCTTCTGCTGCCGGACATCCGACCGGGAGCTTCAACCCTATTCCTGCACGCGAGATGCGGTCCACACGACGGGGCTCGGCGGCAAATTGTTGATGGAGAACTGCTTCTTTGAGGCGGTAGGCGACGACATTCTGAACTCTCACGCGGTGCCGCTCCATGTGGTTGAGAAGCGCGGGGCGGAACTGGTGCTGCGCCTCGACAAACCGGGAGCGCGCTTCCCCGAACGATGGGGAAGGGCGGGGGATCTGCTCGCGGTTTATGACGGGGAAAACTTCCGGCGGAAAACTCCGGTGGTGATCCGGTCCATCGAGCGGGAACATCTGACGGTGGACGCCGCGGCCGGAGCGGAGGAGGTACAGGTGGGAGATTACCTTCTGAACACCGCCTACTGCCCGGAGATCACGGTTCGGAACTGTGTTGCGGTCAACTGCCGTTCCCGCTTCTGTGTCGAGGCGGCCAGAGGGGCGGAATTCTACGGCAACCACTTCGATATGTGTTCCTTCACGGCGCCGATTTACATCAGCTGCTCGTTCCGGGAGTGGGCGGAGGCGGGAATTGTGGAAAATATCTCCGTTCACGACAACGATCTCTTCTGCATCCGGGATCATCAGAATGTCGAGACGGATCGGAAGGCGGTGGTGGTGTGGGTTCGCGACGAACCGGACTCGGAACGGGTTCAGAACCGTTATCGGAATATCCGGATTTTCCGCAACCGGATTGCCGGCCGGGTGGAAGTGTCACATACCGACGGCCTCGCGGTCGAGGAAAACTGGTTCGACATGGCTCCGGAAAATGCGGTGCAGACGAAATTCTGTACGCAAGTCCGGGTCAGGGGAAACCGTTCGTGGCAGCAGGGCTGCGGTTCTGTCAAAGAAAATTCGGATTTGTCGTCAGCAACTGTTTAATCAAAAGAGGTGAAATGATGTGCAGTCACTTGTCATCCGCTGGTTTCCATTCGCGGTATCCGGCTCCTTTTTTCTCATTTCGCGCATGGTCCGCATTCCGTCCCCCCCTTCGCCGTAATTTTTCGTTGATTGAACTCCTTGTCGTTGTTGCGATCATCGCCATTCTGGCGGCTCTTCTGCTGCCCGCGCTGAATCGGGCGAGGGAAAATGGCCGTGCCAGCTCCTGTTCCTCCAATATGCGTCAGATTGGCAGCGCGGTCGCTCTCTATGCCGC
>CAZPWP010000224.1:0-4495 GCA_964590295.1 uncultured Victivallis sp. | reverse complement strand
GAAATTCCGTGGTTTGTTTTCAATGCATGGAAAGTTCACTGCCGGAAACAATCTTCGCCTTCACAAAATTTGGGACATTATCTATTTCCGCCGTCTCATTGCGCTGCCGCCGCACACGCTCTTTTCCGCGGAATAAACGGATGCTACCGGCGGCGGATATAGCGGCGGTACTCCCCGGGCGTCCGCGCAAAACAGCTCCGGAACGCAGTCGAGAAGTAGCATTCGTTCGCAAATCCCGAACGCTGCGCCACCTCGGCGAGCGGCAGATCGTACCGCGCGAGCAGCCTCGCCGCATGAATCAGCCGCGCGCGCTGCAGATAGGCTGCCGGTGTCATGCCGACTTCGCGCCGGAAAAGTTTCCGGAACTGCACCTCGCCGAGATGGATGTGGGCCGCGATGTCCGCGACGGCGATGCTCCCCGCAAAATTCGCGTGGATGAATGCGAGCGCCCGCCCGATGCGTTCCTCGCCGTGCCTGTCCTCCGCGAGGCGGAAACGCCCGGCGCGCGCCTCCTCCGCCATCAATGCCTTGAAGAGCTGCTTCATTGCGGACGCCGCCGCATCGGGATCGGAGCAGCGCAGCGCCACAATCGTCTCGAGCGCCTCGAACACCGCCTCCGTGTGCGCGGGATGCAGAAATGGCGACACAAACCCGGCGAATGGATTCGGCCCGGCCACATTCTCCGACAGCGCGTGCGCGATAAAGTGGCTCGACTCGGCGCAGTTGTCCGCAAGCCGGAACGAGTGCGGCACGAATTCCGGCACGATCATCGCGTCGCCGCGTCGGAAGAGCCGCTCTTCCTCCCCGACCGTGACCACCTCCTCCCCGGAAACGGTCATGAAGAAGAAGTTGTCGCAGATCCGCCGCTCCGGAACGCGCCACGGCCGGTAACATCTCCAGAACGTGATTCCAAGCACGATCGGTTCGACGTCGCGCATGATGAGCGAAAAAGTCGCGGCGGTCTCCGGATCAAGAAGCGCTCCGAGCGTCTGTTTGCGTTCGTCTCCAAATCCGTTCACAGTGTCGAAAATCGAAAGAAAAGGTCGTTTTTCTGTAATTGTTTTCCGTAGAAAAATAGCATATAATATCCGTAGTGCAAATCGGAAATCGAAATTCGGAGAAGAAAAATGGAATCGATCGACCGCATTGAATTCGCTTATCCCGTCACGACCATGTTCAAAGCCGCCGAACCGTTTCTGTTCGGGCGGGAACCGACTCCGCGCCGCATGCCGGACGGGTCGATCGTCTCGCTGCTCTACACCGGCGGAACCCGGGAACCGCATCCGGACAACGTCGCGACCGTCATCCGCAGCACGGACGACGGGGCGACCTGGTCGAAGCCGGAACTGCTCTTCAAACATCCGTGCCGCTGCACGTGGGGGACCGAACTGTTTACGGGGGGCGAACGGCCATTCGCGGTTTTCCAGACATTCAGTTACGAAACGATTTACGCCGAGCTGCGCGCGTTCATGACATTCACCGACGACTGCGGAAAGAGCTGGACACCGCCGGTCAGCATTCCCGGCGTCCCGCCGAACTTCTCCGTGCGGCAGGGGAAAGTGCTGTCGGACGGCAGCTGGCTCTTCCCGGTCTACTGGCTCGACCAACGGAGCGGGTGGCCCCAGTACAACACGCCCGGCGCCTGCTACACTTCCGGCGTGATCCGTTCGACCGACGGCGGGAGGAGTTTCACGCTGCACGGCGCGGTCGCGACGCCCGGACATGCGTGGGAGCCGGAAGTGACCGAACTGGAGCCCGGACACCTGAAGATGTTCGTCCGCTACGAACATCCGGAAGCAGTTCTCTGGGAGAGCGACAGCTTCGATTACGGACTCTCCTGGACTCCGGCGAAACCGTCGGCGATCCCGAATCCGGGTACGAAATTCGTGATCTACAACATTCGCGGCCGCCACGTGCTTGTGAACAACGTCTGCACGCCGGAAGCCCATACGCGCGACGTCCTCGAAATCTGGATCAGCAATGACAATCTGAAGAGCTGGATGAAGAAACTCCCTCTGGCCCGGCTCCACAAGGAGAACTCCGACACCAGGCAGGGATTCTGGGACGGCGGGGAAACGCTGCCGCAGGTCGCCTACCCGCACGGCTTCGCCGATGAGAAAGAACAGAAGCTTTATCTGGCGATCGATTCGGTCCGCAAATTCTTCTTTCTCAAGGTGCCCTTTGCGGTCCTGCTGTGAGAAAGCGCCCGACGCCGGTCAGACGAACGCATGTTCAATGCGGATCACGACCTTGACCGGCTCGCCGCTCTCGCCGCCGAGCTTCCGCTGGAACATCTCGCGCAGCTCGGCGGGATTGTGCGGACAGTCGCGCGGCACGAGCAGATCGAACCGGAGCTGCAACGCTTCGGGCGTCCGCGCCATGCGGAAGTCATAGATCTGAAACCGCTTATCAAACTCATGAGCGGTTCCGACCGCGGCCAGCCGCCACTTCTTGTATTCGGGGTCATCTTTCTGAAACGGATCGCAGTGCAGCACGAGCCGCACCGGCAGGACGCAAGCGACCTGCCGCTCGGTATTCTCGAGCGAGTCGTGGATGCTGACCGGATCCGCATCGGAATTCACCTCCGCGTGAGCCGTCGCAAAATAACGGCAGGGCCCGTAGTTGTGCATCATGAGATCGTGAATGCCGCAGATATCGGGATTCTCCAGTACCTTTTCCACCAGGCGCGAAGCGAGCGCCGGATCGGGAGTCTCCCCGAGCAGCGGATTGATCGTGTCGCGGACGACCTTTACGCCGCCGACCAGCACGAGTCCCGCGACGAGAACACCGGCGACACCGTCGACGGGGAAACTCGTCAACGTACTCGTGTAGAGGGAAATCAACACCACTGAAGTGGTCAGAATGTCGCTCAAACTGTCGAATGCCGTCGCCCGCAGCGCCGGGGAATCGATCCGCTTCGCGAGCGTCCGGTAGAAAAAGAACATCCAGATCTTCACGGGAATCGAACACGCCGCAAGCACAAAGAGCAGCGTCGAGAGTTTCACTTCAGCCGGCTCGAAGATCCGTTCAATCGAACTCTTGAAGAAGTCGATCCCCACCGCAATGATGATGACCGCGACAACGAGCCCGGCCACATACTCCATGCGCCCGTGCCCGAACGGGTGGCGGTCGTCGGCCGGCCGCGCCGCCATGCGGGCGCCGAAGAGCACGATCATCGCCGAACCGGCGTCGGAGAGATTGTTCACCGCATCGGCGGCAACTGCGATACTGCCTGTCAACAGTCCGACCGACAGCTTAACGATGAACAAAATCACATTGCAGACAATCCCGACCGCGCCGCCGAGAACGCCGTAGGACTCGCGTACGTGCTGGTCTTCGGTCCGGCCCGGATTCTTCACAAACAAACGGATCAGCAAACCGGTCAAAATCAACCTCGCAAACTACTTTTATGTCTGAATTTCTCTCTCGGATTTTCCGAAGTTGTCGGAGGAGTTCTCCGGGCACTCTTATAAGATAGCCGTTCCAGCTCTTTTTCCCAGTAAAAACCCCGGAGAATCCGATGAAAATGTCTGAATTTCTTCTTGAAAACCATTTCGGCCAGTAGTATTTCAGTTGGTTATGCAAAAGCTGGATGCGAGAAGGTAAAACCTTTTGAGAGAAGGTTCTTTCTTTCTGGCGCTCTACCTTTTCCAAACCTGTTTGAGCAGCATTGATTTAATTGGTCTACCAATTGGATCAATGCAAGCTTAAAAAATCGACACAAAAACAGGGCGAATGCCCGCATCCGTTTCCGGATATGGAATCCGGCTGCCGCAAAGATCACATTCCGCTCATCGCCCGGGCTGCCGCGCAGTTGACTGCGGTCCATCCTGTGTTCGCTTTTACAATGGCCGATCACCGGTTCCACCAGCGGCGGAGAGAACGCGATGCCCGTTTTCGAAATCGATTCACGATTGGAACATCGCACCTGCCTTCATCATTGCGGCCGCGACAACCGGGATCGCAAATCGCCATTTCCGGTTCAAATCCAAGGATTTTTGACGCTTGCGGCAAAGCGGATTTCAGAGTATGCAACGCGACCATCAGACGAACTGGCCGGGAGGGGCAACCGTTATCTGCACAAAAGCTTGCCGACAAGCCGTCTTCAGAACTCTGCCGATCCATTGCATCGGCAAGTTCCACCATCGCATGGCGATGGGGAAACAATATCACGCAACAAGGGTTGGAACAAATCTCCCTGCCGCTCCTTTCGAGTATCACTCCTGGTAGTCATTTTGCAGGATTTCTTTCGTTAAAAGTGCCTTACCTTGCAGTCATGTACCATCTATTATCAAATTTTTCTATTGATAATCAAGCGGTTGAATGCTTTTGCATGAGCGACTATTATAAACCAGAGTAAATCAATGCTTATTGACAAGACATCCATTCTTTCACAAAATTTGGGACAATAACCATCTAGTTGATCCAAAAAAATCAATTTTTTTTCACTGCCGTCCCATACTTCTTTGAAATTGTCATTTTCAGCCTCCTGTTT
>CAZPWP010000223.1:0-4513 GCA_964590295.1 uncultured Victivallis sp. | reverse complement strand
GCCGGCCCCATGGCGAGGGGGAGACGGGCAGAGTGCCGAAGCGAAGCAGGAGATGCGGGAGCCGGCGGGCCGGACGCCCTCCAGACCGCCGCGCCCTCCGGGAATTTTCCTTACGGTTCCGCGACGAGCTCGAAGACGCCGGTCGGGCCGTTCGGCAGCGCGGCGGTATCGAGTTCCAGCCGGTAGCCGGAGCCGTTTTTCGTGAGCGGAACCCCCTCTCTGCGGAGCCCGTCGGAGCGAAGCGGATAGAGCCGGTAACGCTTCCCCGCAGGGAGGTTGAGCTGCAGTTCAAGCTGCCCGGTGCGCAGAAGCGTCGGGGTTTTCCCGTTTTTGCGCAGTTCGGTCCGATCCGGGGAGAGTTCCATTCCGGTATTGAGATTGTCCGTCAGGTAGAAAAGCAGCATCCGTTCGGAATCTTTTGTCAGAGCTTTTCCATCGCGGGAGGCCAGAGCCACCGTCGACGGCACGGAGGAACGGACCTTCGCAAGAACCGGCAGAGACTCTCCGTGGTTCCGTTCCGAGACGACCGCCTCCAGTCTCGGGGTTCGGAGAAGGAAACGTTTCTCGCGTGTATTCAACAGCAGTTCTCCCGTATCGGATTCCCAGACGCCCTTCTCCGGGTCAGTCCGATTGGTTTCGGGAATGATTCCCCGGGTGCGCAGGGTGGCGATCCACGGTTTCGGATCGAATTTCCGCCCCTGCGTGGCGCCGGTTTCCGTGAACATTGCACTGCCGCCGACTCCGGCGTAACCGGTCAGCGGAAGGGTCAGCAGCGGAACGGGGGCGGGTGTGATGACTCCCGCCGGCGGCTTGCACCCTTCGTACCGGACCGCGAAACGGGTCAGCAGAGACCAGCTGGTCTGTTCCGTGCTGATGGCGGAATCCGTGCCCCTGGCATAGAGCGAGGATTTCGGCACGAGAAGCTCCACCAAATTCCGCGACGGGGAGACATCGCCGCGCTGAAAGGCAAACAAACTCAGATATTCGCTCATGAGATCCAGATAGGTGCTCATTTCCCCGTCCTCCTGCCAGATCGGCATCAGAATCACCGAGTGCATCGTGAGGCCGGCGTAGTCCTGAAAAGCCGCATACGCCGGAAACAGCAGCTGCTCATACTCATAGCGGTTGCGGACGTGATTGTATTCCGTGACGATCATCGGCCGGTCGGCAAGGCGGCTGGAGGCTGTATTCAGAAAGTGGGATACCGCGTTTTCCGTCGCGCTCTGCTGGCGGGTGATTGAGCCGGACGGATGACAGAAGTAGGCGTTGCGGATGATCACCTCGTTCTGCTCGCTGCGGATGTCACCGTAAAAACGGGCCGGAGAGAGGTTGTATTGCCCGACGGGAACGTTACAGCCGAGCTCCCGTACCCGGGCCTTCATCCAGGCGCCGGTCTCCCGCAGGGATTCGATGTAGAAGCGCACCCACTCCTCCCGGAATTTGCCGCCGTTGACCTCGTTGGGTTTCTTCGGGATGAGCGACTCGTCCACGTCGGGTCTGGTGCGGCGGAGATAGTCGCGGAACTGCTGCCCGACCCATACCGCGGTCTCCTCTTTCGCATAGACGCGCTGAGGACCCACCATGCCCAGCTCATTGAACGGCTCCACACAGACCAGCATAGGATCATCCTTGAGCGCCGTGCCGGTGTAGCGGTTTTTGTTACAGAGCAAGTAGCGGGCGGTGTCCAGCCACTCCTGCCGGGTCTTTTCATCGCCGAACACCATCTTCGGCTTGATGTCCGCCGGACGCGAACTGTGCGTCACCTTGAACGGATACAGGAACTGATAGGCCGCGATGTTCAAATTCAGATAGATGCCGTTCTCCTTCAGCCGGGCAAGGAAGTAATCGACCGCATCGGCGAAGCGGGGATCGGGCTCTCCCTTTGCCGGAGCGTCGAGCATGAGAATCTGTTCGATCGTATGGGAGCGGACCATGTTGTATCCGCGCATGCGCAGTTCGCGGATGTAGGCGTCGATCATCGGTTTCAGCTCCTCGGCGGATTTCCTGCGGATGGAATGTAGAAATGCCCAATTACTGGCAAAATGGTAGGCGGCGCGGAATCGAAGCGGCTGCCCGGGGCGTCTCTCAAATTCCAGACGGCCCTGAGCCGCCGGTATGACCCGGCCGTAGGTGCCGGCCGGCACGGTTCCTGACATTTCGCTGAAATCGAGCGCCGATCCCGGTTGGGTGACGGGGAACGGGGAGAGGTCCGCCGCTTTGTATTCCGGTCCCGGGACAAACGATTTCAGGTTCCAGGTGATCTCCTGATCGGTGAGAGTTGCGCCGCAGAGGATCCAGCAGATCTGTCCGGCGGTCCGCAGACGGATCTTCCGCACGTTTTCCAGCGGGACCGGGAATTTGCTCAGGAATACGGCTCTCTGTTCGCCGGCATAGCTTCCGACGGATACCGCCAGCGCATTTCCGGTCGAATTGGGCCGGGTCCAGTCGTTGAGATCGGTTCCCGTCACGAGGCGTGTTTCCTGTCGTTTCCCGTCTCCCGTTTCGAATTCGATGGCGCCGATCGGAACCGGTTTGCCGGGAACCCAGCATCCGGTATGAAGCAGATAGAGGAAACGGGTGTATTTCGCCTTTTCCGGAACGTCGAGGACGATCTCTCTGAGGCCGGTCGGCGCGTATCCGCTGTCCAGGACCGCCACCGCCTTGCCGTTGTTCTGTTTCGGGTTGATGAGATCAAAGCGGATTCCGGCGAACTGTCTGCGTGCCGGGTCGAACTTCCGCAGATCCTTTTCGGCGCCCTGATCGGACCAGCCGCCTTTTTCATCCCCCTCGACTTCGTCGGCATAATCCCGGTTCGCAGCGTGCCGCAGCGAAAGCGGGATGAAGTCATTGAGCACGGTGAATGCCGACGTCGGGCAGGCATCCACCTGAAGCGTCACAGTCTTTCCCGCTTCGACCGGGAATTCCCGCGAAAGATGACCGTTGTGCCAGACGCGGACGCTCGGCCCCGCCGGACTCAGGGCGGGGTCCTCGACCAGTGCGGCCACGCCGCCGGAGCTCTTCTGCACCGACCAGCCGTTCAACCCCTGGGAAAAATCCCCGTTCGGAACCGGTTTCCCGTTCCAGCGGATGTTCCGGTAGAGGACCCACTGCGAGGGTTTCCCGTACGGGCCGCGCAGAAGCAGAACCACTTTGCCGCTTTGGGCCGGAACGAAGGAGAAGGTACAGGTTCTCCATTGTTCTTCCGAGAAATTTTCGGTACAAATCAGCGTGGTCTCCTTTTTCTCTTTGAGCCAGCCGGCAAACCGGATTCCCTTGCTGCGGGGGGCCAGCGTCCCGGACTTTGCCTCGATGTCCATCCGGATTGTAAGCGGGGAGGCGGATACCGCAAGCGCAAAGACAAAAAGGGTGACAAAAAGGGTTGGGACTGGAATTTTCATATCAGTAATCTCCCTCTTGAAGTTGTTCGAGAAGGTCAATGTAGTACTTGTAAACAGTGGTTCCTCCTTTGGGTGCCCTGGGATCGGCGTACGGAATCTTATCGACGTGACCATCCACGAAGAGCGTGTTGATGCCGAGTCGCACGGAATTGTGCCGGCTCCACGCGAAATAGGAGGTTGCTTCGCTCGAAGGAAGAGTTTGGAAACGGGTTGCAGTGGGCAGTATGTAGACGGGATATCCGTCGGCGATATACAGCTTGTGCGAGGGATTCCTGACCTGATTGAGCTTTTTCAACAGATATCTGCTGTCCTGCGAGCTCCCATTCAGCCTGATATAGCCGCAGATTCCGGTTACGGAATAACTTGCGGAGTTATAGGAGAAATTGCTCCCATACAGACTGAAGGTTCCGTCGGAGTAAACCTGCCCGTCCTCCTTGATCGCGCCGGGGCAGACCGGCGGGGCCTCGGCCTCATACTCTGCCCCGGAAGAGTTTTTTCCGGTTCTGGTGAAGAAGGATCGGTCGTATGGCTGCATCAGGCGGGGCCACCAGACGTCCGAGTCATCCGTATACATGATCCGGGCCGGAACCACGACATTATTGTTGTCTCCGGAATAAAACATGAAATAGGTTCCCTGCTGTTTGAGCAGACTGGTGCAGGTGATATTCTGTGCCGCTTCCCGCGCCTTGTTGAGTGCCGGGAGCAGCATGGCCGCCAGAATCGCGATGATCGCGATCACGACGAGGAGTTCGATAAGAGTAAAATACAAAGACGGTACGCCCGGCCGCCTGGAAATCCGGTCGGGAAAAGCCAAGTTGATTTTCATCTTCCATTCAACTCCTTGTAATTTGCAGTTATTGTCACACCCCATCACAAAATTCGGGACGTCATCAAAATTTATAGTATTAATATTATACTGCAGCTTTGCCGGAAATCCAATATTAAAAACAACGGAAATATACAAAAATCCCGGTTTTTCCGAGATTTTTCCACCACTCTCCGCCTGCCGGGACGGGAAATGGAATTTACAGGAGGAGGGAGGAACTTTGCCGCGGAAACCGTCGGATCCGGAAAAACGGGGTTCTTCGACGGTTCCTGACAGAAATGAACGTATT
>CAZPWP010000222.1:0-4528 GCA_964590295.1 uncultured Victivallis sp. | reverse complement strand
ATCATTTTGAATTTTACAAGTTGGAAATTCGTTTTCTTTCCAGTAGAATATAAATGGATCTGTCATATAACCAGGAAGGAGGCTTTATGAAACAGATACCCCCCCGTGGCTCAGAAGCAAAATGTTTCACCCTTGTCGAACTCCTGATTGTAATCGCGATCATCGCGATTCTGGCGGCGCTGTTGCTGCCGGCGCTGAACAAAGCGCGCGCGGCGGGGCACGCCGCCAAGTGCATCGGCAACCTGAAACAGATCGCGACGGCAACCGCGCTGTATGCCGACGACAACAACGGCAGCATCCGCTGGAGGAGGGACGAGGACGACTGGACCACACGTTTCCTGTTCGGCCCGGCCGAGTCGTCCTGGTTCCGATCCACGCTGGTGCCTTACCTCGGCGGCAACCCGGTTCCCGTTGTGAATTCATCCACTCTGTCCGAATATGATGTAATGCCCGTGGCGATCTGCCCGAACGGCCGGCGCGACGGCCAGAGCAACATACCCGACAATGACACGAATTCCATGAATAACAGCTATGCGTTCAACTATTATTTGGTCCTCACCCCGGAACAGGTGAACAACACGAGCCGTACGCAACGATGGCATGAATTCCGGTCGATCCGCAAGCCGTCGTTCCGGTTTCTGGCAGGCGATTTCACCAACAACTGCTACGACGGTACCACGAACACCAACCGGACGTCTTTCTATGAACAGAAAGGGTTCGCGCGGCGGCACAGCCAGGCGGCCAGCATCGCATTCGCGGACCTGCACGCAACCAGGATGCCCCATGCGGAACTGATGACCTGCGGCAGCGGGAGCGATTCCGCCGACACGAACAACTATTTCTGGTTCGATTATGCCTGGTGAGATAATTTCAAAAGTATTTCATTCGGAGGAGTGGAAAAAAAGAGACAGAGGGTTCATCTTAACTCCATGGCGGCAAATCTGGAGGATCTGCCCGGGCTGTACTTTACAATGGAAACATGTCTTTCCCCAATGCGGGAAGAAGAAATCGGCGAAATAACCGCAAAAAGGAAGGAGCTTTGGCAGGCGGTCGAAGCGGTTCGCCCGTCCCGCTTCCTCTCCAATGCGTTGCGTTGGCGCGGCTGCTGCAAACTCCATCTCGCAGCCGGAGAGGGTGAAGTTCCACCGCCGGCGATTTTGAGTTCAGCCGCATTGCCACGACAGTCAAGCGGCAATTTTATTAATGCAGATGTCTTCGGAACGGGCAGCGAATCTGTATGACTTAGCGGATTGCGCCTATGACGCAGAGGAGATCAAGGCTGTTTCGAAAAGGACGGGACATATTCCGGTTGTCGATCCCAATTCCCGGCGGGGGGGGGAACAATTGAACTTCCTCCGGCACGAAAGGCTCGTTATCGGGAGCGTTCAACGGTTGAGCGGGTAAACTCGGATTGGAAAGAGAACCATGGCGCACGTCATGTCAGGAGTGAAAGGGCATTGGAAGGTTCCAGGCCATCTGATGTCCGGCGTAATCGCCATTCCGGTGAAACAACTGTTCAACATGCTTGAATAGATTGAGTCAGGTTCGATTGAAAATTGAAAGCCGGCAACTCCCGTGGCAGCGGGAATGGAGGTTCACACACAAAAAACTGATTTTTTACGGCTTTTTGAGAAAAAAGTCGTTTCAGAGGCGTCAAGAGGGCTTGACGCAGGAGAAAACGAGTTGCTGACAGGAAAAAGCCAGGCGTTTTGAAATTGGCTCCTGGCAAGAGGAGGATCATGTACCATGCGGAAACTTCAATTGATCATCGGCGGCGTACTGGCGGCACTGGCCGTTGCGGCGGAATTGCTTCCGCAGGAAGCGTGGCGAAACAGTAACCGCAATGAGCTTTCGGCATCCGAAAAAAACGGGGCCTTGCGGCTCAAAGTGGAAAAACAGAGCCGGTTCGACGGCGCCGCGATCAAGACGCTGCGAAAACTTCCGGAAGTGCCGCTGGTATTCTGCGGAACCGTCAGCGGCAGCAAACCGGGCATGGCCTATTTGCAGGTGAAGCTGTATCGGGACGGCAAGGAGCTGAGCCGGTTTAGTTCCCGGCGCTGCCGGACCCGGCCCGGCGAGCTTTACGTCGAATTCAACCCGAAAGGGGCCGACCGGGTCGTGCTCCTGTGCCGCACCGTTTCCGCTCCGGAATATGTCGGTGCAACGGCACACTTCAGCGACTTCCGCCTGCTTCCGAAAGAGGAGTTCCAGCGGGAGCTTCCGTCGCTGAAGCTGGTTCCCGGCTACGAAGCGTGCAGCATCGAACTCAACCACCGCCGCGCTTCGGACCTCGACAGCTTCCGCTGCGAGGTCAGCTTCCGCCCGGAAGGGACGCAAATGTGGATTCCGGCACTGCCGCCCGCCTATCAGCCGCTGGAAAAAAGCGCGCGCGGCAGTCTGCTGAACCTGAAGGAGGATACCCCCTATCAGTTGCGGCTCACCGTCGATGACGCCGGGAAAAAAGAGGTGATCGAGCGAAATTTCCGCACGCTGTCCAGCCGTGTCACGGTCGGTCGGACCATCGAACTCGGTCCCGGCACCGAACTGCCGCTGATCATCCGCGACTCCGGCGCTCCCGACGGGTATGTGCGTTACACGGCCAAGCCCGGCTTCGTGCTGGACGGCGGTACGGCGGCGGATGACGTGATCCGGCTCGACCACGCGGAATACGTGATTCTGGACGGTCTGACCATCCGTGGCGGCCGGATCAACGGCATCCGGCTGAATGACGCTGCCCACATCCAGATTCTGAACTGCGATATCTCCGGCTTCGGCCGAACCGGAGTGCGCCGCACCGAACTCGACGGCAAATTCTACGAGGCGGGGCGCCCGCTCAACAACGACGCAGGAATCCGCCTCCAGTACGGCCGGAACATCCTCATCGAGCGCAACTACATCCACGATCCGCGCGGCACCGCGAACAGCTGGTTCTATTCGCATCCGGCCGGGCCCAATGCCATTTTCGTCGGCGGCACAGAGCAGGCGATATTCCGTTACAACGATTTCATCGGCAGCGACCGGCACCGCTGGAACGACGCGGTCGAGGGGAGAGGCAACGGCTTCGTGAACGGCGGCGTCTGCCGCGACGCCGAAATCGTCGGCAATTACTTCGCCTTCGGCAACGACGACGGCATGGAATTGGACGGCGGCCAGCAGAACTGCCGTTTCCTGTTCAACAAGAGCGAAGGCGTGCTGTGCGGCGTCAGCACCGCCCCCTGTCTGGTCGGTCCCTCCTATCTGGTCGGCAATCTTTTCTGCAAACCGGGCGACGAACTCGGCTTCACAGGTACCGCGATCAAGAACAACTACCACGTCGTCGGCCGCGGGAAACTCTATTTCCTGCACAACACCATGGTCGGCGACTGGTCGGCCCTCTCCAACTACGGAGGAAAAAAGGAGGAGAAAGAGGCGCTGAAGCGGATCTTCAAGGGATATAGCCGCAACAACCTCGCGATGGTGTCGGGAAGTCTGGCGGTCGAAATCTTCCACGCCATCGCGGATTTTGATTACGATCTGCTGCTCACGAAACAGGAACGGTTGATCGACCACCTGCGGCAGCAGTACAATCAGGAGCGTCACGGCATCGCGAAGCCGCCGGTTTTCGTTGACGCGGCGCGCGGCAACTACACGCTGGCCGCCGACTCGCCGGGCGCGGGAGCGGGTAACCCGGTCCCCGGGTTGACGGACGGCTCCGAAGCGCCTTCGGTCGGAGTGCTTCACTCCGACTTGCCGTTCCGCCCGGTTCCGATCCATGCCGATGCGGCGCGGATCGAATTCGCAACGGTTCCGGCGGAACCGGCCCAGGTTACGGTCACGGTCACCGATCCGGCTTTCCGTTCCGAATTCCGGATCGTGCGCAACGCGGCGAGCCGCTTCATCCGGGTCACTCCCGAACATGGAACGCTGGCTTACGGCAAGCCGGTTACGCTGACCGTTTCCATAGACCGGTCGGAAATCACGTCCGCACGGCTGAATGCGGGAGCGTTCCTGATCCGGCTGCCGGACGGCTTCTCCCGCCCGGTCTCGGTCTACGCCGATTCGACCGGAGACGCGGCGCTGCTTGCGAAAGACCGGGCCAATGTGATCCGCGGCACGGTCGGCACTGCAGAAAAGGAAGGGACGAAACTTACGGTGGATGTTCCGAAAACCGGGAATTACTATCTCTTTTTGCGCACAGCGGGGCCGGAATGCAAAATTCCGGTCAGCATCGATGATGGAGAGACATCGGAACTGAATCTGTTCGGCCGGCCCGGCACGCAGGAGAAGTGGCGCGTTCTCGGCACCCGCACCTACTCCGGCAGGCCCAACCGCCCCATTTCGTTTTCAGCCGGGAAGCACACAGTGACGCTGCGCGGTTTCACCGGAAAAATTGCCGGATTCGCGCTGGCGGAAAAGCCGGAGGAGCTGCTGCTCGCTCCGCTGCAGCCATGAAAAAAAACGCAAGTCGGAGTTTCCGGAGGTGCAACCGGGCTTGCGGGTGAAACCGGGCTCTTCGTAAAAGTGCTCGGCCCCGGGTTCTCCGACCAGG
>CAZPWP010000221.1:0-4531 GCA_964590295.1 uncultured Victivallis sp. | reverse complement strand
CGATATCGTCTTTCTCTTCCCCGGATACCTGTTTGAAATCCTCCTGCGGCAATTCCATCGCCGGACAAAGGGCGGGATGCACCTCTGTCAGACAACGCGCCCCCTCACAAGATTCGGGCCGTTATCCACTCATTTTTCCTCCTCGTTGCACGTTTCCTGAAACACCTGATCGGCGGCGAAGGTGCCGTTGACGGCGGCGGGGAATCCGGCGTAGACGGCGAGCTGAAGCATCACTTCGAGGATCTCCTCTTTCGTGCATCCGGCGCAGAGGGCGCCGCGGATGTGGCCGACGAGTTCGGTTTCCAGCCCGCCGCGTGCCGCGAGCGCCGAAATGATGACCAGCTCACGGGTCCTGAGGTCGAGACCGGGGCGGGAATGAATGTCGCCGAAGGCGAATTCCACAATGGCGTCGGCCAGCGCGGGCGAAATCTTCTTCAATCGCGGTACGATGGTGGAACGGTCGAAAAGCCCCTTTCTCCGGGCGGCGCCTTTCCGATAACGTTGTGTGGGCATGGGGACCTCCTTGGAAGCTGTGCAGGTGATGAATCAATGAATGACATTCAGGTGAAACGACTTGAGAATTCCGGCGATATGCTCCATCTCCGCCGGGATGGGGGAGGGGACGTCCGGCAGCGTGTCGGGATGATCCACCGCCCGGTAACGGTCATGCGCGAGCGAGTGATAGGGCAGCAGCCGGATTCCGGAAAGGTGCGCAAGGCCGGCGAGGAATCGTCCGGCGCCGGTGATCGACGCGTCGGAATTGCTGATGCCGGGAATGATCGGCATGCGGATTTCAATCGGCCTGCCGGTGGCGTCAAGCTTCCGGAGGTTTTCGAGGATCCGGGTATTGGAGACGCCGGTCGCCCGGCGGTGCGTCTCCGGATCGATCTCTTTGAGGTCGTAGAGAAAGAGATCCGTGACCGGCAGGACCGTTTCAAAGGCGCTCCACGGCACGCAGCCGCAGGTGTCCACCGCGCAGGAGACCCCTTCGCTCCGCAACAGTGCGAAGAGTTCGGCGCAGAACTCCGGCTGCAGCAGCGGCTCGCCGCCGGAAACGGTGACGCCGCCGCCGGAATGGCGGTAGAAGGCGCGGTCTTCGAGCGCGGCGCGGGCCGCTTCCTGCGGCGAAATCGACCGGCCGTACAGGATCAGCGCATCGTGGAGACAGGCGGAGACACATTGTCCGCAGGCGGTGCATCTGCTTCGATCGATCCGGTGAGTTCCTCCGGCGAAGAGGAGGTGGGCGCCGTTCGGACAGGCGGAGGCGCACCGGCCGCAGCCGGTGCAGCGGCGCGTGAGCAGCCCGAGTTCCGGTTCCGGCCGGACGCTCTCCGGATTGTGACACCAGAGGCAGCGCAGAGGACACCCCTTGAGAAAGAGAGTGGTCCGGATGCCCGGGCCGTCGTGGACGGCGAACCGTTTGATGTCCACCAGGGTCGCGTTCATCCTGCAATCGCTCCCGCCTGATCGATGAAGGTCTGCTGCGCCTCCGCGGGGAGGTCGGTGAACCGGACGTTCCAGCCGCAGACGCGCACCTGCAGGTTGCGGTAGTTTTCCGGATGACGCTGTGCGTCACGGAGCGTCTCCACGTCGAAGATGTTGAACTGCAGCCCGGAACCGCCTTCGGCGAGGAAGGTGCGGATCAGCGCCGCGATCGCCGTGATGCCGTCCTCTCCCTGCACGGCGCTCGGGTGAAGCATCAGATCGAGACAGGTGCCGCAGGGGAAACTGGCGAGATCGAGCTTGACCACCGATTCCATCAGAGCGGTGATGCCGTTGCGGTCCATGGAGATGCAGGCGTCGAGATTTTTCGCCACCGGCGTTCCGGCGTTCCGTCCGTCGGGCAGGGCGCCGATCCGCCTGCCCCGTTCGACCACCATCTGGCCGTAGAGCGAGGCGAAGAAACGGCCGCCCCGCCGGTTGGGCGCCTCGTTGATGAGCGGCGCGACAAAACGGGTGAGCTCGACGGCGAGCCGGTCGGCGGCGGGATCGTTGTTGCCCCACTTCGGCGCGCGGTTCCGGGCGAAGAGCTGCAGCGTTTCAAACCCCTTCCAGTCGGCTGCGAGGGCGGCGCGGAGTTCGTCGAGGGTGCAGAGCTTCTCCTGATAGACCAGATATTCGATGGCGGCGAGGGAGTCGACCGCTTCGGGCAGATAGCTCACCACGCAGGCGGTGGAGTTGTACTCCGCCCCGCCTTCGGTGATGTCGCGCCCTTTGCGGATGCAGTCGGCGAGGGTGGCCGAAAGCAGCGGGGCGGGATTGATTTCCGGCCAGATCGATTCGCAGCGGCGCTGCTGCTCCTCCATGTAGGCGATCTCCCGGGCGATCCGTCGGAAACAGGCCTGTTTGAGCTCCTCGAAGGTGGCGTACTCCCCCTTTTCCTCGAGGAAGAGGGCGACGGCCTGCGGCAGAAAGAGGTGGGTCGCGCCGGAGCAGGAGATCTCCCGGCCGAAGACCGCCGGTTCGTAACAGCCGATCGGAATGCAGCGCCGGGCGTCCTCCGGAGTGCGTCCGTGGCGGATCAGCCCTTCGACGACCAGCGGATAATTGAGCGAGACGATGGAGGTGCGTCCGTCGCGGATGTTCCGGGCGACGAGTTCGAGGAAGGATTGCGGCGTCTCCGGCGTGAGCAGAAGCGAAAGCTTGGGATCCACCGTATTGAGTTCGTAATAGGTCTCCAGCGCGAGTGCGGAGAGCTCGTTGATCTCCGGACCGAAGCAGAAATTTTTTCCGAACCGTCTGCCCTGCCATTTGGCGTAGAAGGCGATCCAGAAGTATTTGATCAGCTCCTTCGCCGACTCCCGGGTCAGCCGCCCCGCGGCGATGTCGTTGCGGTAGAAGTTCAGGTAGAGCCGGTCGAACCACCCCATCGTGCGGACCTCTTCGCCCTCCATCTCCTGCAAATCGTGGTAGAGCAGCGCGATCTGGAACGCTTCGCGCAAGGTCTGCGGCGGACGGCGGGCGAGCGCTTCGAGCGCGGGGTTGTCCGACGCTCTGCCGAGCCGCCCGCAGAGAATTGCCGCGCCTTCGCACACCATGGCGGCGGCGCGGTGGAGGGGGGTGTCGCCGCCCTGTTCCGCCCGGCGTTTGAGGCCGGGGAACCCGAGGGTGAGGAGCGCTTCCCAGTCCGGGCAGGTGTGGCTGGTGTCGACGCAGTAGTGACAGGCGTGTTTCTCAAGATCGTTCATGGAACACCAGCCGTCCGACGGGAAGCCGAACTCCTTCCGCCACTGCTCCTGCCCCCACTGCTGCCGCAATTCCAGAAACAGGCCGCCGCCATCCACCTTGCCTGCGAAAACGTTCTCCTTTTCCGGCGCGATGCGGGCTTTTTCGCAGATGAGGCGCATCAGTCTTGCGCGGGTGAGAATGCGCGGTTCGCCGGGATGGCGGGCGCGCTCCGCGTCGAACTCCCGCTGAAGCGCATCCGGGGAGAGGCCGCTTGCCGGATCATACTGCACTTGTTCGTACTGTTTTTCCAGACGGGGTCTGGCATCGTCGAATCGTTCCATGATATCTTGTCTCCCGGACAGATTTTTTTTGACGGGGTCTTGTATTTTGCCTTTTCCATATTATACTTTAAAAAAGGGAAAAAGAGAATGGATAAACCTGTACGAAAAAATATACTTTTTTGACAAATGAGATCGGAAGGCGATTTTTTCACGCTTCTCGGCGGGTTGACCCTGCAGGTGACGCATTTCACGGTGAACCGTGCCCGGTGCGATGTCGTTCATTCGGTGCAGCCGGTGAATCGACTGCTGTTCATCCGGGAGGATACCGCGGGAAAGAGCCGGATCCGCGACCGGGAGACGGAAGAAATTTTCCCGCTTCAGCCGGGGATGCTCTGCTTCATGCCCTGCTTCCGGGAGGTGGAGGTGCATCTTACGCCGGAACTGGAATTTCTGTCGGTGCACTTTACCCTGGATCTTTTCGGCGGAACCGACATCTTTCAGAAACATCCGGTCACGGCGTATTCCGAGCCCGATTTTGCCGCGAAGGCGTGGAGCGGACTGGCGGAAGGGCGGGCGCTGTACGCCGCATGCGAACTCAAGAGCGCGGTTTATCGATTCTGTACGCGGACGTTGAGGCGGCCGGGCCCGGAGGCGACCGGGCTGCTGCGCCGCCCGGAGTACCGGCCGCTGATCGATTTCATTGCGGCGAACGCCTCGGCCTCCATGACGGTGGAACAGCTGGCGGAATTCATGAAGATGCGGCCGGACGTCTTCTCCCGCAAATTCTCCGCCGATATCGGGGTGACGCCGAAGAAGTTTCTGACCCGTTTCCTGCTGCGGCGGGCGTCGGATTTGCTGCTGCGGCCCAACTGCCGGGTCAAAGAGGTGGCGGCGGAGCTGGGGTTTTCCAGCGAATACTATTTTTCACGATTTTTTCATAAGAATACCGGCATCCCGCCGCGGCAATACCGGGAGTTCCATCAGAACCGGGAGGAGGCCGGTCAGGGCGGGAGAAGGAGTTGAATCGTAAGCGCGGTCAGCGCCGCGAGACTGCTTGGCGGAACGCGAAGCAGCAAGGAGCA
>CAZPWP010000220.1:0-4543 GCA_964590295.1 uncultured Victivallis sp. | reverse complement strand
CAGAAAAACGCGGACTCATTTCAGGGTTCACCTTCTCGAAAGTAACCAATGCCTTATGCGTATGGTAATTCAACAAATTCTTTTTAAGGAGGAAAAATGAATAATCTATTTCAAAACTCTGTTTGCTCCGGGGATAATTTTGTGCGGTCTTGTTCCGAGTATTTCCGGAAAGGCGTGGAAAAGTTTTTTACTCTTATCGAATTGCTCATCGTAATTGCAATCATCGCCATCCTGGCGGCCATGCTGCTGCCGGCGCTGAACGCCGCCCGGGAAAAGGCGCGGGCGATCCGCTGTACCAACAATCTGAAATCCTGTGGACTGGCCTACAGTGCGTACTCTCATGACAACGCCGGGCTGATGCCGGTGATGCATTCCGGTGTGGCGTTCAACTGGGTCAGCTTTTTCGGTAGTTTTGACAACAGCATTGTAAAAGCGGTCAAACAGACTACGGTGGTCGGCAGTTATTACAGCAAGATCGCAACCTGTCCCAGCGCGCCGGATCCGTTGACATACGGCACCGCGGCCGAGACGTCGCGACGAACCTACGGAGTCATCAATCCAACCTATTTTCTCGGTACGAATAATGCCTATAGGTCTCTCTGGAGCGGTGACAGCGAGCTGACGTCCCATTTCGGTTATCCATGGATCAGCACCGATACCACCAACATCTTCTATCTCAACAGCAGCAGGATGAAAGGGTTCAGTGATTTCAGCCTGCTGTCCGATGTGGCGGTTGTCGCCTCCTCGATAAACACCAGTCATTCGCAGTTCGGTGGGGAGTACAGTTATCTTCATATCGACTCCTATAGCACAACACCGCCCGCTGTGATCGGCCTGCGTCATGCAAACCGGGCCAATCTCGTCATGGCCGACGGGCATGTCGCCAGCATGGGGTCGGCGGAACTGTTCGCCTCTCCGCTGAAAATCCAGCGTGTCGGTACTGCCGCCGGCGTCATAATTCCGCGTTGAAAAAAAGGACTCCCGATATGAAAATGAAATGGACTTTATTCATCTGGGCAATCACCGCTGTCGTCGCGGCGATGGAAATTCCGCTTCCTTTTTCCTCCGGATTTCGGCAATGGCATTTTCTGGGGGGGCGGGAATTTCCCGGTGCCCGCGGTTCCATTGAGCTGGAAAACGATTCCCTCCGGCTGAATGCCGATTTTTCCGGAGGCGGCAACTACGTCGGTGCGGCGCGGCCGATTCAGGCTGATGTTTCTCAGGTCTCTTTTGAGGTGAAGACCGGCGCGCGTGCCATTCATCTCCGATTCGTCGACGATACGAAGCAGACCTTTCAGATCGGACGGCGGCTCTCCGGAGATCCGGAGCAGTGGCAGCAGGTCAGCGTTCCGGTTGCCGCCTCGAAGACCTTCTGGGGCGGCGCGCGCAACGGACAGTGGAACGCTCCGTTGAGAGAGCTGGCCATTGTTGTGCAGAAGATGCAGCTGACGGAACCGGTTGCCGCCGTGCAGATTCGGAACTTGTCTCTCCGGATGGAGAATCCGGCGGCGGTGCGCTACACCGCAGTGCAGGACGATCTCTCCGACAATTTTGTGGAATCGGGAACGCGGGCGCCAATCCGGTTCCGGCTGGTCGCTCCGCTGACATCTCCGGTGGCGGAACTCCTGAAATACCGCATTACCGATTATTCGGGCGGACTCGTACAGGAGGGAACGGCAGCGTATGACCCGGAACGCGGTGAAGTGTCGATCCCGACTCCCGCGGAAACCGGGTATTACGAGATCAGCTGTCCGGTGATCGGGGAGGATCCCGGTTCGATTGTCGTCGACCGGCGTCCGGCGGAAAATCCGGATCCCTATTTCTGCATGGATGCTTTTTTCACCAGCTGGGGGCCGCCTCCGCAGACTCCGGAACAGATGAAACAGCATATGCGCATTCTGCGCCGCAACGGCATTATCTGGAGCCGGGACCGGCTTCATCTTGCACAGATTTCGCCGCGGCGGGGAGTGGTGCAGCTGAAGGATCGGGCGGATCGTTATCGCCGTTTCGGAGCTGAAGCCGGCCTGCGTTATCTGGAGACATTTCATCAGACTCCGGCATGGAATCGTTTCCCCGAAACACCGCGAACCCGCAATCGGCATGCTCCGGGAACCATTCCCTTTGCCGCCGATCTGCTGGCCGCCGGGGATCAGATTGTCGAAATCGCCCGGCAATACCGGGAACCCATTCATGCGTTCGAAAGCTGGAATGAACCGGACAACATCTTCGGGCACTCCCTGCCGCCGGAATATTTCGCTTCGACGGTGAAAATGCTTTCGACCGCTCTGGCGTTGCGGGGATTTTCCCTCCCGGTGATCGGCGGCAGTTTCGCGAATCCGCTCCGCGGGGAGAACTACTACCGGCTCTGTCTGGAAAACGGGCTCGCCGAGGTTTCCGACGCGATCAGTTTCCACAACTACACCGGAGTGCTCCGGGTTCTGGATTACGTCGATTTCATGCGACGCGAGGAGCTGCGGACGGTTCCGGAGCGCGCGGGCATTCCTTACTGGATCACCGAATGCGGTCGTCCGTGGAAATTCGGCCCCGTCCGGCCGCCGAAACAGAAGAGCATGGAGTGTGCTGCGAACATCGTCGGCAAGGCGGTGGAGTTCCGGGCGCTCGGTGCGGAGAAGTTCTTTCTGTTCTCCTACAAATACCGGTTCGAACAGGGTACCAACCACGGCATCACGGATCGTTATTACCGGCCTCTGCGCCAGCTGGCGGCTTACTGCCATCTGATCCGCGAGCTGGAACACCGGGAGTATGTTGGAGACCTGAAGATCAATGCGGACCGTGCGCGCGTCTTTTCCGACGGGAAGAATCTGGTGGCGGCGGTCTATTCCGAGAAGGGCGGCAGGATGACTCTTCCGGAGGGGTTGCCGGTTGCCGCAGTGCGGGGCATCGACGGGCGGCGTCTCACGCTGACGGACCGTGTACTGCCGCTGGAGGAGGGGCTCGTCTATCTGGAGCTGCCGTTGTCGACCGCATCTGCGTTTCTGGAAACGCGGACCCGTTCGATGGAACTTTATCAGCTGGCAAAACGGTTCGACCGGAAACCCCGCTCCACGAAACCGCTGGTGATCCAGTCCATGCACGACGTTCTTCTGCCGTATTCCCAGCTCGGCAGTACGCTGTCGGAACCGGGCCGGGTAAAACTGGAGCTGATGATCAACAACTTCTCAGATCGGCCCGTCGCGTTTGAGCCGGCTCTGGAGCTGCCGGACGGGGTGACCGTTTCCGGTTTCGATTCCCGCCGTCGTCTGGTGCAGGGACGGACGCGTCAGCCGTTTTCCTTCACGCTCGACTTCAATTCGAAGGCGAAACCGCGGGTGTTTCATCACATCCTGCTGGCCGATCGCTGCGGGAATGCTGACCGCACCGCGTATTCGATCCGCATCGCCGGAGTCGGTGCAACTCTCCGCCTGCCGCACCGGGAGTGGATTGCCGTTTCCGACTGGGAGCCGTTACTTAACGGTCCGGCGAAGGCGGAGATCACGGCGAGATTCCGACTCCGCCATACCCGGGAAGCTCTGCATCTGACCGTGGAGGTCGAGGATCAGAACCATTTTTGCAACTACGCCTTGCCCGAGTCGTGGAAGGGGGATTCTCTGCAGATCGCCGTTCAGGGCCGTTCCTCCGGGGAAAAACTCAACCAGAGATTTTCCGAGTATCTCCTGGCGCTGTGCAATGGGAAAAGTGGAATTCATACCATTTCCCGTCAGTTTGCGAAACAGCCGGTCCCCGAAGGCTCCGTTCAGCGCAGGGGGCGGAAAACCGTCTACAACCTGCAGATACCTGCGGCGGTTTTCGGGGTCGCTTCGCTTGAACCCGGGCAGGTCCATGGGTTTTCGCTGCTGGTCAACAGCAGTGACGGCCTGATCCGCGACGGCTTTCTCGCATGGGGGGAGGGGATTGGAAACGGCAAATTTCCCGGCATGTACAACCTGTTGAAAATCGAGTGAAATAACCGGATTTCGGCCGGAAGCGGCGCGGTGCGTTTCATTGTGCCGCGGCTCGGGACGCTTCCGGTTCTTCGGTGTTCCAAGCCGAAAATGTGTCAGCAGCGAAGCGCTGAAAGGGGCCTTCGTCTGGAAGCTTTTGAAACCGGGAAAATATTGGAGATACGGATGTTCGATCACGCTTTCCACTACTTCACGATTGCTCAAACCAGGAATTTCCCTGATCAGCAAGGCCCCGAGTGCTATACGGACATTCAAGGCAACTCCACCTCTTCCCAGGGAACAGGATCGGCCATTTTCACCCGGCGGTTTTCCGGATTCAGACGCCCTGCAAAATACAGACCGATCTCCGGCTATTCTTTGTTCTGACACGTTTTTCGATACATCACTCTTTCCTTACTGCACGTTTTTTTCGTTTTTCAAGAATAAGATACTGTACAATCAGAACTTTTTCTGCTGTAATTTATTCAAAATCAATCGCATTCAGCAGACCCTGTATTACAACATTGGGATGGAATTCCGGGGTTCCGGCGTTTCGGGAACATGACCAATGCCTCTATGGAAGGTTTCAATAACAAGGTAAG
>CAZPWP010000219.1:0-4574 GCA_964590295.1 uncultured Victivallis sp. | reverse complement strand
CCCGGTATGCTGCGCCCGGAGGAAGAACAGCACGTCAAAGGTTATCGCGGCGCCCATGCGGAAGCGGGAATCGCTTACGATCCGGAATTGACCATCGCGGTCAGTGACGGCCTGGACAACGGCTGCGCCGCGATGCGGAAGCAGCTGATGGAACACCCCGATATCGGCGGATCCCGGGTACAACCGGTTTGTTTTGGCTCCATGCCGGCTGGTTGCGCGAGAGAGGGTCCGCTTAAAGTTTTCCATTTTAGTTATACGAATAAACACCCAAATCCGACAGGAGAGGCAGCCATGAAAAAAGCAAAATCCACGTTTTTTACTCTTATCGAACTCTTGATCGTAATCGCGATCATCGCCATTCTGGCGGCGATGCTGCTGCCGGCGCTGAACAAGGCCCGCACCAAAGCCAATTCCATCAAATGCGGCAACATTCTGATAAACATTAACAAAGCCTCGCTGCTCTACCAGGACGACTACGACGGCTGGATGCCCGCACTTAACACTTCCGGCAACACCCTGGCGCCGGCGTACAACTGGTACAAGATGCTGCGGAGTTATCTCGGTATGGAAGACAACGAGAGTATTTACTGGAATAACGGTCTGATCTGCCCGGCAGCGACCGAGGCATTCAAAGACACCAGCGCCAGTTACCCGAACTGTTCAAACATTCAACGCTCCTACGGAGTCAACCGGATGGGGTATCCCACCTCCACCGATCCCTATCGTTCCATTAAAAACTCCAAGGTCAGGAATCCCTCGAGCAAAATCTGGATGATGGACGCCAGTGACTGGATGGTCGCCTATGAGAGGGCGAATGCTCTCGTCTACTACTACGTCGTCGGAGAAGAGTACAGCAGTTCGTACAACAATATCCCCTGCTACCGTCACAGCGACCGCGCCAACATCGTCCATTACGACGGCCACATCGATTCCTTCAACTGGCGCGAACTCTACGACACCTCATCAACGACAAGCAGTAACATTTACAACAAAAAGTGGGATGTGACAAAGTGAAGGTTGCCCGGTGCGGAACCGGAAGGCCACGATAAAGTTATCCTTCCGTGAACAATCCCGGATCTCACTCTCCCGGCAGAGAGGGAGATCTTGGGATGTTGGATCACAACTTTCGTGAATCCGCAGAGAGTTTCATCACCATGTCGTCAATCACCAACCCCTTAACGAGAGGAGAATTATGAGATTTTTTGCAACATTCTGCGCGTTTTCCGCCATTCTGACGTGCATGGCGGCCGGGCTGCCGGGGTATCTGTTCATCAAACCGGACGGGACTCTGGCGCTCGATAGCCGCTGGACTCTGGCGGTCAACCGGTACAACCCCCAATGGGCCGGGAGTTCCCAGCGGAAGCTCAATGTCGCCGCCGGATTTCCGAAAACCGCCCCCGGTCTCTTTGAAACCAGCGGAACTTTCGACGGATTCCGTCTGACCCAGAAGGTTGAAGCGACCGGGCCGAAGAGCTTCCGGCTTCAGGTCGGGTTGAAAGCGGAAAAAGGTCCGGTGCCGAGCAATCTGGTCTTCCTGCCGGTCAACATCCCGCTCGACCAGGAGATCACGCTGACCATCGACGGGAAAACCATCGCCATGCCCAGGGAACCGATGCGCAAAAACGTCTACGACGCGAGAGCGAAGCGGGCGGTGATCTCCGATCCCGACGGCGTAATCACCATCACCGGCGATTTCCGGGCGATTGCGGCCGGAAGTTTTAAAAATGCCGACGGTTACTATTATCAGCTTCGGCTTGTTCCGCTCGACGCCGACTTCAAGAAACGGCCGGCGGCAGTCCGGGAATGGAATCTGACCATCGATGTCAGCGCCGACTTTACGAAAATGGAAGTAAAATCCGTCCCGCTGAACATCACGGAAGCCTTCAACCGCAGCTTCGTCGACGAAGTCGCCGAAGACGGCAAAGGCGGCTGGACCGACCAGGGGCCCGAGATGGACCTGAGCGCCTTCCAGCCCGGCAGCCACAATTTCCATAGCGTCCGGATGAACACCATCGATCCGGCGAAAAATGACGGAAAATCCTGTCTGGTCCTCGGTCGCGGCACTGGAAAAGCCGCTGCCGTCGACCTCAAAGACGTTCCCAGGGGGATGAATTATCTCTACCTGCTGCACGCTTCGGCCTGGACGCCCCCCCTCTCCCAACCGGTCGGATTCCTGAAGATCACCTACACGGACGGCAAAACCGAGGAAATTCCGGTCAAGGGCGGCGTCGACTGCGGCAACTGGTACAAGCCGACCGACGGCCCCAACGCCCGCATCGTCTGGAGTGCCGACGATCCCCAGGCCGGAGCCGGTCTCTATTTGACCTCGTTCCCGCTCCAGGGCGTGCCGAAGCGCCTGGAGTTCCGTGACGCGGAAAATGAATCGATGTGGATGATCGCCGCCATCACGCTCGCCGACGGCAAAGTGCGTTTCCCGCGCAAAAGCGCGTTCATCGTCAAAAACGGTCCGCGCTGGCTGCCGATCGAATTCAGCGGCACCACCGCGCCGGGCACTCCGCTCGACTTCTCGATCTACCGCGACGCTCCGGCCGGAAAGTACGGTCATATGATCGTTGACAAGGAAGGGCATCTGACGTTTGAGAACGCCCCCGGGAAGCGGATCCGGCTCTTCGGACCGAACCTGGTCGGTTCGGCCAACTACCTCAGCCGCGACATGGTCGAAGAGTTCATCGCCAAGGCGGAACGGCTCGGCTACAACACGATCCGTCTCCACCATTTCGAAAACGGCCTTCTGAACCGCAAGGCCGCCGATTCGCTGACCATCGATCCGGCCAGGCTCGACCAGCTCCACTACCTTTTCGCCCGGCTCAAGCAGCACGGGTTCTACATCACGATCGACCTCTACGCGAGCCGGACGCTCAAGCGGGGCGACAACATTCCCGAATCCGACGGTTCCGGCGAATACGCGATGAAGAATCTGGTCTGCATCAGCCCCGCCGCACTCGAAAACTGGAAGGAGTTCTCCCGCCGGGTCCTGACCGCGAAGAACCCCTACACCGGCATGTCGATGGCCGAAGATCCGGCGCTCTTCATGCTCAACCTGGTCAACGAGAATGCCCTGATCGCGGAGTGGAACGGCGTGCGTACCAGCCGGTCGGCACGGGAACTGATCGAGAAGAAATTTGAAGAATACCTCAAAGCCAACAAGCTCGACGGTACCGGGGATCAGGAACGCCGCAACGGACTTTTCATTGAGTTTCTGCTCCATCTTCAGGGGAAATGCATCGCCGAACAGATGCGGTTCCTCCGTGAAGAGGTCGGCTTGAAAGCACTGATCGCCGACCTGAACAACCACCAGAACTACACCCTGACCGGCCTTCGGTCGATGCTCGATCTGGTGGACAACCATCAGTACTGGGATCATCCGAGCTTCCCGCTGAAGCGCTGGAACTATCCCTTCGTCTTCAGGAACCTGTCGTCGATCTCGATGAACGCCGACAATCCGCGCCGCCTGATGCCGTCCCGGGTATTCGGCAAACCGTTCACCGTGACCGAATTCAACTTCTGCGTGCCGAACACCTACCGCGTTGAGTGTCCGAGCGTCTTCGGCGGCTACGCCGCGCTGCAGGACTGGGACGGTCTCTACCGTTTCGCCTGGAGTCATGGCAGCGACGGAATGCGCAAGGACGCCAGGCGCCGTCTCGGTCAGTTCGACATCGTCAACAACATCCAGGCGCAGATGGCGGAACGGATCATGTTCATGCTCTTCGTCCGCGGCGACGTAAAGCCGGCCGATCCGGCAATTGCTTTCGAATTCCGCCCGGAACAGGTCCGGGAAATCCGGGGGTCCACCCGCTCCGGGTTCTTACCGGACGAATTCTCCAACCTTGGACTCTGGGGAAAAATCGGCAGTCTCACCCGGACGGCGAATGTCGCCGGCGTCCGGAAAGTCAACCCCGCCGACAAAAACTGGGAAACTCTGCTGCCGGAAGCCGCCCGGAAGGCGATGAAGGAACTTGAGGAAAAAGGAACCGTCACCTCCTCCACCGGAGAGATCACCCTCGACAACAAAGCCAACGAGATGCGGATCGTCACTCCGAAGAGCGAGGTTCTGACCACCGGGCGCGACGCGGCCGGAAAGGTCATGCGGGTGGTCAAGCCCAATGTCTATCAGACTTTCGCGCTGATGTCGCTTGACAACAAAACGCTGGCCGAAAGCGACCGGATGCTGCTGGTGCAGCTCTCCGACCTCTCCAACGACCAGCTCCGGTTCGAAAACGAAAAACGCCGGGTTCTGCGCGACTGGGGAAGCCTGCCGCAGATGCTGGAGCGCGGCGCGGCCGGCATTGAACTTGTTCTGCCTCGTCCGATGAGCGTCATTCCGCTTGAACTCGACGGAACGCCGGCGGAGAAGCCGCTGCAGGCCAGGTATCAGGGCGGCAAGCTCACGTTCCGCGCAGCCACCGACATCCTGCCGGGAGGGAATCTCTCCTACCTGCTGACGCCGGAAAAATAAGCGGATCACGGTTGACAGGTAAGCGCCCGGCGAGCCCCATGACGAGGGGGAGCAGGGGGAGACGGGCAGACTGCCGAAGCGAAACAAGAGATGTGGG
>CAZPWP010000218.1:0-4593 GCA_964590295.1 uncultured Victivallis sp. | reverse complement strand
GCATCATGTGCCGTCTCCTTTCAATTTTTCATATGCTATGGGATGGCTGTGGAAACATTGGGGACAACGAAACTCCTTCCGTTTCAGACGCAGAATCACTTTCCCTTCAGAATATGGAAAAGAATGGTGTTGAAATCCAGCAATTCCCTGTGTATAGTATGCAAGACTGGTCGACATTATGTTCCTCCGGTCAATCAACTGTGTTCCACGGCTCTCATCTTCAAACTGGAGTTCGACTGATGAAAAAAACAATTCTCACTCTTCTCGCGGCAGGAGTGGCGCTTTGCGCTCAGGCCGTCAATCCCGACACTTATCCCGTTTGCGACTCCATGCCGTTCACAGCGCGTGCCGGACTACCGAATTTCGCAGCGAAGGCGAACGCCGGGAAGCCGGTCACAGTCGTCTATTTCGGCGGCAGCATCACGGAACAGAACGGCTGGAGGCTCCAATCCGCCGAGTTGCTCAAACGGCTTCTGCCGAAAGCGCAGATCAAGGCGGTCAATGCGGCAATCGGCGGAACCGGTTCCGATCTCGGTGCGTTCCGGCTCAACTACGACGTACTGCGCCACAAGCCGGATCTTGTTTTCGTGGAATTTGCGGTAAACGATCACGGCGCACGGGCCGAACGCATCCGCAACGCGATGGAGGGAATCGTCCGGCAGATCCGCAAAGCCTTCCCGGAATGCGACATCTGCTTTGTCTACACGATCACCAAAGCCAATATCAAATCGTATCAAGCCGGGAAACTTCCGCCTTCAGCCGCGGTCATGGAAGAGATTGCCGGATATTACCGGATTCCGACCGTCAACATCTCCTATGAAGTCGCGCAGCTCGAAAAGGAGGGCAAACTCATCATGGCCGGAAAGCCCGGCGGCATGACCCGCGTCTCCGGCGACGAACTCAATGCAGAGTCCGATCTCCCGAAAAACGCCGAGGGAAAAATCGTATTCTCCGGCGACGGCGTCCACCCTTATCCGGATACCGGCCATAAAATCTATACCGCGATGCTCGCCAAAGCCCTGCCGGTACTGTTGAAAACGGGAAAACCCGGAGCCGAAAAACTCCCTGCCCCGCTGCTCGACACCAATTGGGAAAACACAACATCCGTCCCCCTCGACGCTCCCGGAATCAAACTCTACGGCCCGGCGAAACAGCTCCCCGGAACCGATTCGATCGCCCGCCGCTTTGCCGGACGCATACCGAAACTCTGGAAGCTCGAACCCGGTTCGACCATCGAATTCAAATTCAAGGGGACCAAAGCGATGCTGTATGATCTCTACGGGCCGGACACCCCTTACTATGAGGTGGAAGTCGACGGCAAAGCGCGCGAGATGCGGCGGTTCGACGGCTACTGCACTTACCACCGTCTCGCCCTCTGCGGGATTGCGGACAAGCTGCCCGACACGGTTCACACCGTAAAAATCACGGTTCTGCCGAAAAAGATCGACCGGCGCGAAATTCTCTTTGAGCGCAATCGCGCCGACTTCGACAAAAACCCGGATAAATACGCTTCGTCGAACGGTTATGCGGGGCAGCTTTTCCTAGTCGGAGAACTCGTGAAATAAAAAGCGGGGAGATCCGCAGAATTTTCCGCGGTCTCTTTTTCGCAGCGATGAATAAATTCCCGGGGAGAGAGAGACCGACCCGGTTCTTGAATACCGTGCAGAAGTAGTTGCTGTCGGAAAATCCGCAGCGCCGTCCGATCTCTCCGATCGAGTACTTCCGGAGATAGTGGCGCAGCAGAAATTCCGCCTTCTGCATCCGCCGCTCGGAAAGCAACTCCCGGAACCATTTCCCGCCGGCGCGGCGGATCACGCCGCCGAGGCAATTCACATTCACATGCAGAATCTCCGCGAGGTCGCTCAGCGCCGGATTCTGGTGGCAGGTCAACTCCTGCTCACAGTTCGGGCACTTCATCTCGGCTGCTCCTTCGAGTCTGAATAAAAGGCCGGACCGGAGCGGATTGAATGATCCGACCCGGCCGGCCGCTTTTCCACGGGATGCGCTGTTTTTTCAACGCGCCGTATTACTTGCCGCAGCTGATCGCGGCCTGTGCCGCCGCGAGACGGGCGATCGGCACTCGGTAGGGACTGCACGAGACGTAATCCAGCCCCTCACGGTGGCAGAATTCGACCGACTTCGCTTCGCCGCCCTGCTCGCCGCAGATACCGATCTTGAGTTTCGGCTTGACCGAACGACCGCCCTTGACGGCGATGTCGATCAGCTTGCCGACGCCGGACTGGTCGATCGTCCGGAAGGGATCCGCCGCCAGCAGCTTCTTGTCGAGGTAATCCCCGAGGAAGGCGCCGATGTCGTCGCGGCTGAATCCGAAGGTCATCTGGGTGAGGTCGTTGGTGCCGAAGCTGAAGAAATCCGCCTCGGTCGCCATCTGGTCGGCCAGCAGCGCGGCGCGCGGAATTTCGATCATCGTACCGACCTTGTACTCGATCTCCGCAATCTTGAACTTCTTCGCGACCTCCGCGGCGACGCGGGCGAGAATCGCCTTCTGGAACTTGATCTCCGACGCATCGCAGGTGACCGGAATCATAATCTCCGGCTTGCAGGGGTGGCCGTCGCGGTTGAGTTCGGCAGCGGCTTCGAGGATCGCGCGCATCTGCATTTCGGAGATTTCCGGATAGGTGATGCCGAGGCGGACGCCGCGATGGCCCATCATCGGGTTGGTCTCATGCAGCCCCTCCGCACGGCGGGCGATGTCGGCAAGCTTGATTCCGAGCGCCTTCGCCAGCTCCTGACGTGCCTCCTTCGCACTCGGCACAAACTCGTGCAGCGGCGGATCGAGCAGCCGGAAGGTCACCGGCAGCCCCTCCATCGCGGTCAGTGTCCCCTTGATGTCCTTCTTGACGAAGTGGAACAGCTCCCTGACCGCCTTCTGACGCTCTTCGGGCGTCGTGCTGAGAATCATCTTGCGCAGGGCAAAGAGCGGCTTCCCGCTGTTCTTGCCGTAGAACATGTGCTCGGTCCGGAAGAGGCCGATTCCCTCGGCGCCGAAATTGCGGGCGATCTTCGCATCCTCCGGATTGTCGGCGTTGGCGCGGACGCCGAGCCGGCGGTACTTATCCACCAGCTTCATGAAGTTCTGCAGTTTCGGATTCTCGCTCGAATCCATCGTCGCCACCGTTCCGGCGTAGACGTAGCCGCAGGTACCGTTGAGGCTGATGATCTCGCCCGCCCGGTAAACCTTGCCGCCGACCTTCATGGTGCCGGCCACCTCATTGATTTCGAGGCATCCGGCGCCGACGATGCAGCACTTGCCCCAGCCGCGGCAGACCAGAGCCGCGTGGCTGGTCATGCCGCCGCGCGCGGTCAGAATGCCGGTCGCGGCACGCATTCCCTCGACATCTTCGGGGTTGGTCTCTTCGCGGACCATGACGGTCGCCTCGCCCTTCGCAGCGGCCTTGACCGCCGCTTCGCTGTTGAAGACGATCCTGCCGACCGCGCCGCCGGGACCGGCGGGGAGGCCACGGGCGATGAGCTGGGCGCTCTTCTCCGCTTTGGGATCGAGAATCGGGTGGAGCAGCTCGTCCAGCTGCGAGGGAGAGACCCGCATCACGGCGGTCTTCTCGTCGATCAGCTTCTCCTTGAGCATATCCATCGCCATGTTCAGCGCAGCGGTGCCGGTACGCTTGCCGACGCGGCACTGGAGCATGTAGAGTTTCCCCTCCTGGATGGTGAACTCGATATCGAGCATGTCGTGATAGTGCTGCTCGAGCGTATTGCGGATGTCGAAGAGCTGCCGGTAGAGTTCCGGATAGAGCTCCTCCATCGACTTGAGGTGTTTGTTCTGCTCGTTGCAGGTGTCCTGATTGAGCGGGTTCGGCGTCCGGGTGCCGGCGACCACATCCTCGCCCTGCGCGTTAATCAGCCATTCGCCGTAGAATTTGTTGTCTCCGGTCGCGGGGTCGCGGGTGAAGGCGACACCGGTCGCCGAGGTGTCGCCCATGTTGCCGAACACCATGCTCTGGACGTTGACCGCGGTGCCCCAGTCATCGGGAATGCCTTCGATCCGGCGATAGGAGACCGCCTTCTTGCCGTTCCAGCTCTTGAGCACCGCGCCGATGCCGCCCCAGAGCTGCTCCATCGCGTCATCGGGAAATTCGCGCTTGAGCGTCGCCTTGATCTGCTTCTTGAACTTGTCGCAGAGCAGCTTGAGATCCTCGACCGTGAGGTCGGTGTCGGAGGCGTAACCTTTCTTCTCCTTGAGCTCCTCCATCATCGCGTCGAGCTGCCTGCGGATTGCCTTGCCTTCGGCCGGTTCAATTCCCTCGGCTTTCTCCATCACCACGTCGGAGTACATCATGATCAGCCGCCGGTAGGCGTCGTAGACGAACCGCTCGTTGCCGGTCTTGGCGATCAGCCCCGGAATGGTTCTGGTGGAAAGTCCGACGTTGAGAACGGTCTCCATCATGCCCGGCATCGAACTGCGCGCACCGGAGCGGCAGGAGACCAGCAGCGGATTCTTCGCGTCGCCGAACTTCATGCCCATCTGCTTCTCCACTCCGGCGAGAGCGGCCTTGACCTGCTTCTCCACCCCGGCGGGCAGCCTGCTGTCGTTCTTGAAATAGTCCACGCAGC
>CAZPWP010000217.1:0-4640 GCA_964590295.1 uncultured Victivallis sp. | reverse complement strand
AATTGATAGAGGATCACGGCTACGATGCGGCGTTCTACCGCAACACCGGTGCGCGTGGTGCGGTCTCCGACATGGACGGCTCGCCTGGCAACACCCTCTCCCCCGAAGAACAGATTCAGGTGATGGAGCAGGCAAAGGACAAGACCGCCCATCATCGCTCGGTGCAATTCACCCGGCCGGTCCGCGAGGGAAGCGTCGCGCCCGACCTGCAATTCCACTTCCGGCTGGCGGCGGTCGCCTGCGGGCTCGGCGAAATCGGCTGGAGCAAGATGTTCCTCACGCCGCAGTTCGGCCCGCTACAGCGGGTGGCCTTTCTCTTCACCGACGCCCCGCTTGAACCGGACCCGATGTACTCCGGGCCGCCGATCTGCCGCCGTTGCATGGCCTGCGTCCGCGAGTGCCCCGGCCGGTGTCTGAGCAAGACGGAGAGCATCGTCGTCAACGTTGACGGAAAAAAGTGCGAATGGGGCAAGCTCGACGAGTGGAAATGCTACGCCTTCTACACCCATGCGGAGCGGAAGTTCAACCCGTTCGTGCCGAAAGAGGTGTTCGACAAGAACGAGAACGGCGACCTCGATCTGCTCGAAGGCAAGGCTCCGGCCAACGAAAAAGAGATCATGAAGGTCTACGGCGCGCTGGAGAAATACTTCCCCACCTGGGTCGGCTACAACATGGCCAAATGCGGCGGCTGCATCCGGGCCTGCGTAAGCATGCTGGAGAAAAAAGGCGGCTGCATGGAGCACCGCTTCAAGGAACCGCTCCGCACCGGCAAAGCCTGGGTCATGGATCGTTAGAGGAGAATCATCATGCTGAACAGCGAAATCATCAAGAAAAAGGCGCGTAATTTCGGCGCCGATCTCGTCGGCATCGGCGAAATCACCCTCTTCGCCGGAACCAATCCCCAGCGCGACCCGCTGCGGATCCTGCCGAAGGCGAAGTGCATCATCGGCTGCGGCTTCCGGGTGCCGCGCGCCCTCTACCGGGCGATGGACTCGCAACGGCAGTTCTTCAACTACACCCAGCTCGGCGTGAAATACATCGACGAGGTGCTCGCGGAGATCTTTCTGCTCAAAATGAGCGGCCTGATTGAGGACGAAGGGTACGACGCCTGTCTCCAGCGCAACGTCTCGAATCTGCGCATCAAAGGGGACCACTCCACCAATCCGGAGCTGATCGACACCTATGAACTGGTTCACGCCGAGCCGGTTGCCCCCGGGAAACCGGCGCCGGACATCATCATCGACTTCGCCCAGGCGGCGCAGATCTGCGGACTCGGCGCGGCGGGCGCGGCGGGCAACATCATCGTGCCGAAGTTCGGCCCGTTCGTCCGTTTCGTCTTCATCGTGACCGATGCGCCGCTGGAGACCGATCCGCCGTTCGGGAAGTCGCTCTGCGACCGCTGCGGAGAATGTGCAAAAGCCTGTCCCGGCCACGCCATTTCGCTCGAGGCCGGGGTCAACACCTGGCAGTGCGCGGTCTACTACCGCGGCGCACACCGTTCGAATCCATTCCTGCCCAAAGACTTCCTCGACGGGAATCCGGAGCGCGAAGCCATTCTCGACGGGACAAAGGTGTTCGGCCGCGAGAGCGCCCGGGCACTCTATCCCAGGCTGGATTTTCTGCCCCACCGGACCGGGTACACCCCCTGCCTGTGCGGGAAGAAGTGCGACATCGCCTGTTACAACCATTTAAAAGAGAAGAATCTGTTATGAATCACACGCTCAAGGAAGAACTTGTGGAAGTGTTCCGGAAGAACGGCGCCGACCTCGTCCGTTTCGGCAACGTCGAACGGTTCGAAAACGAGGCGGTGCGGGAGATTTTTCCGGGGACGAAGACCGTGATCGGCGCGGCATTCCGCGTGCTCCGCGGCGCCCGGCGCGGCATCGAAGAGGGTTCCACCTACTATCAGTACACCACCACCGGTGTCGAAACCATGGAGGAGACCATCATGCCGATGGCCCTGCTCCGCGCCTGCGCGGTTCTGGAGGATCACGGCTTCGAGGCCCTCCCCCAGCGCCGCAACCAGACCATTATGGAGGAGGAGGACAGCACCAATCCGGAGATTGATTTCAGTGAGATCTACCGGGGCAAAACGGCGGAGAAACAGCTCGACTTCGAGGAGTGCGCCGTCCTCTGCGGCCTCGGCGAATGCGGGCTCTCCGGCACGCTGCTCACCGATGACTTCGGCCCCTTCCAGCGTTACGTCTTTCTGCTGACCGACGCAGAAATCGAACCGGATCCGATCGTCGAACCCCATCTCTGCGACCGCTGCGGCGAATGCGTCACGGCGTGTCCCGGCCACGCGATCAGCGAGGACGGCAAGCTCGACCGCTGGCAGTGCGCCGCCTACTACATCGGGGCGAACATGCACTACAACCCCTTCATGCCGGCGGAGTTCCTCGCCGGGGATCCGGACCGGTCCGCGATCATCGCCGGAGAAGCGCAACTCACACCGGAACGGGCACGCGAGGTGATGAAGCACATCACCTTCTACCCGCCGATGAAGCACTGCTACCCGGCGAGCATTTGCGGGAAGGCGTGCGACACCGCCTGCTACATCCATCTGGAAGAAAAAGGGGTGCTCAAGCGCAAGTTCCGCACGCCGTTCCGCAAACGCCCGGCCTGGAAACTGCCGCTGCTCTCCGAACCGAAGTGAGTTCTCGCGCAGCTCACGGCCCCATATGGCGCCGTGAGTTGCGGTATTCGCCCGGCGGGATGCCGGTCTCCCGGCGGAATGCAAGCGAAAGCGCCATATCGGAGCCGTAACCGCACCGCCGGGCGATCTCGGCCAGGGTGAGATCGGTGCTGTCCAGCAGATGGCGGATCTGGTTGAGCCGGATCTCCAGCAGGAAACGGCTCGGACTTTTGTCGAAATGGTTCCGGAAGAGCCGGATCAGCATTCCGCGCGAAACGCCGGCCACTCCCGCGGCATCCTCCACGCCGATGAGGTTCATGTAGTTCTGCAGGAAGAAGCTCACCGCGCGGGCGAGCCGGAGGTCGGCGACCGCCAGCGTATCGGTGCTGCGGCGGGAGATCACACCGGCGCTGGAGGAATAGACCATCCGCTCCGGGACCGGTTCGCCTGCCATCATCCGATCGAGCAGCTCGACCATCTTGCCGGCCAGTTCACCGAATTCGCCGCTGATGCAACTGGTCGGCACAGCGGCATTCTCCATAATCATGGGATTGTCCGTGTTGACCATGACGGCGACCTCCTCCGGCACCCGCACACCCAGGTCATCCAGAACCCGGTAGACCAACGCGAGGCGGCGGGGGCTCGGCAGAATCAATGCAAACGGCCGTTCGACCGAACCGAAGAAATTCCGCAACCTCTCCCAGCCGTGCCGGTAGTCCTTCTGCAACTCGGAATCGAAAGCGAATTTCGGCTGAATCAGTGCGAAATTCCGTTCGGCAAGTGCCAGTTTCAATGCGGTCTGGATGTGGCGCGGCTTGCCGTCCAGCATCGATGCCGGAACGTTGGGCGGCGTGGTGACAAAACGGGTGAACCCCTTGTCGATGAAGTAATCGGCGATCATCGATGCAATCCGTTCGGTGTCGGGGCGGACCGTCCGGATATTCCGCCGCGGCAGCAGAATCCGCGACACTACCGGCGTCTGCTCGAAGCGGTCGATCACCGCCAGCTCCTTCTGCGTCAGATAGTCCGAAAGCACCCCGTCGCCGAACCAGCGCCGCGGAATCTTCTCCCCGCAGCACTCCACCGACCAGCCGTGCAGACGGCCGAACTCGTAGATGTGATTCAACAAGAGTTCATTCGGCTCCCGGAGAGCGCAGAGCACATGTTTCATCGTTTCCCCATGTAAACAAATAATATATCTTGAACAACAAATAATATATTGACTTTTTCATTCTTTTCAAGTATAATTTACAAAGAAAACAGAAAACATCACGTTGGTCCAACCATGCAACGGAGGCAACCATGCAGAAGCGACATCACGGACAGCTCAGAGGGAGACATAGAACTTTCACACTCATCGAACTCCTCGTTGTAATCGCGATCATCGCGGTTCTGGCGTCCCTGCTGCTTCCGGCGCTCAACTCGGCGCGTACCACCGCGCGGGCGATGAACTGTCTGTCGAACCAGAAGCAGATCGGAACCTGTATCGGCATGTACGCAAACGACTTCAAGGACTGGTTTCTGATGAATGTATCCAACGAGGAAGGCTGGTATTTCAAACCGTGTCACGACCCCAGCTACAATGGCGGGCGGGGGTACGGCAACGCCACCTGGGGGCGACTCCTCGCCTCCTGCGGCTACATCACCGGAACCAGCAAAGTCACCGCCTGCTCGGAACAGAAAATTCGGAATGACGCCAACTGGACCTACCACCAATACATCTACGGCATGAATGCCGACGGCTACTGGCAGGGACACGGGGCCTACAGCAGTCCAAACGGATATGGAAACCAGCGCGGCAGATGGCACTTCCGGGCACAGTCGCTCGGCTTTCAATCCAACGACACGAAAGTACTTCGAGTGAGCAAGGCCCCTTCCGATTTCGTCATGCTCGCCTGCAGCCGCGGAAACGGTTCCACCTCCACCACCGCCCTGGAACAGGGCAAAGGCGGTACGCCAACCATTTACAGCAGCACCGGCACCGACCGTTACTGGGCGTGTCATA
>CAZPWP010000216.1:0-4640 GCA_964590295.1 uncultured Victivallis sp. | reverse complement strand
TCCACACGCAGCGGTTCGGCGACCTCTTCTTCGACATCATCCGGTTCGATTTCAACGACAACCGCAGCTGCATCGCCCTAGGTTCGAAACGCAATCCGGAATATCCGGCCCAGGTGACCATTCCGGTCGGCCGGAAATGCGGCGACTTCGCCATCCTCCAGACCTGCGTCGGCGGCAAACCGGGCGATGCGGTTCTCAAATACCGCATCCGCTATGCCGACGGCACGGTTCAGGAGAAGACCGCCGTCAAAGGGGGGGAGATCGGCGACTGGAAGATCGACGCCAATCCCGCCGCGTTGCGGAAAACCGCCGTCTGGAGCGACGAGGAGCGTTACGGCTTCTTCCTCTACGAACTGCCGAATCCGTTCCCGTCGAAAACGGTTGCCGCGCTGGAACTTCTCTCCTGTGGCGGGGATGGAACCGCGGTGATCTGCGCAATCTCCGCGCTGGAGACGATCTTCACCCGGGAGTATACGCACTCGGTGCCGTTCAAGGAGCTGTTCCCGGTCCTGAAACAGCCGAAGCCGGACGCGCGCAACGGCTGGTTCGGCGACGAATTCCGCTCCGACCGGAACTACGTGGAGTTCGCGACGCGCGACGGGAAGCCGCATCCATTGTTCGATACGCCGGAGAAGATCGATCGCGCAATTCTGCGCGGCTCGGTCCGGCTGGACCGGGATGCCACCGGGAAAAAGCACAATCTAAGCTGGCTCTCCATGGTCTTCCCCGGCTCCCATGCGAAGCTCTTCATGCACTCGATGGGAATCATCAGCAACTGCACCGCCAATCGCGACGGCGACCACTGGATGGAATTCGAGATCCCGCTCAAGGAGCTGCGCGACAAGGATCTCTCCGCACTCACCGGATTCGTCCTCTTTCCCGGTCGCCAGACCGAAGTGGTCAAACACTTCCGCAACCTCCGACTGGAATACTGAGGAGGAACCGCATGCAATCACGGAAAGGCAACAGGAAACTCTCATACTCTGCTTCTGCCTCTGCGGGCTCTTTTCCGTCACCGGGGCCGAATACGGGAAACCGGTCCCGGCAAACGGGAAACGGTTCCATTTCGCCTCACATCCGGACGGCGCGGCAAGTCTGGGAACACGCTGTCTTGCAGTTTCAAACGGCGGATACTATCTGCTGGAAGCCAATCAGGGCGGCCTCCCCGCCAACTGGCAACGGGTCAGGTTGCCGGGCGTGAAACTCGCCGGCATCCCCTCGGTGGAGGGAGACACGCTGGTCCTCTCCAGTCGCCGGACGGGCGAAATCACAGTTCTGGACATCCGCGACCCGCTCCGGCCGCGACTGGATCAAGAGCGTTCGCTGACGGCTCCGGGGCTCCCCGGGACGGTGAGCTCCTTCCGGCAGCGGATGGTGATTCCAGCCGGATATGCGGGGCTCCATCTGGAACAGAGCCGGGATCATCGGGAAACGGGCTCCCAATAGATTCCCGGCGCGTCCCTCGTATCACCGCGCGATCCGATGCACGCCGGGGGGGAGCGTGCGGCGCAGCGGCTCCGCTCCCGGCAACGCCAGCTCCGCAGTCGTTCCCTCCGGCACCAGCAGCCGCAGTTCCGAACCGTTGAGCGCCAGGGCGATCTCGCCGTGAGGAGTCGGCACCACCGCCTCGACCTCCGCCAGATCCACCGGATTCGGCGCCACCCGGAAGCGGCGGAATCCCGGCTCCAGCGGCTTGATTCCGGCGATCTCCGCCGGCAGCAGCGCACACGGTCCGGCGGTCCAGCCGTGACAGAAGCTGACGTGCAACGCCCGGGCCCGCGGATCGGTTACGACCGGATAACTCCCCGGCGAAGCGTAGAACCCCTCATAGAGCGTGTCCGCACCGGTATCGAGCAGAGCGCCCCACTCCCGGCGGATCACGTCAAGCGCCTCCCCGGCTTCCCCCCGGGCGAAGAGAAGTTCCAGAAGTTCATACAGACTGGTGGAGGAACGCCGCAAGCCCGGTTCCTCGAAGATCGATGTTTCGCGCATCAGCTTCTCCACCGCAATCTCCGTTCGTTCGACGAGAGTCCGGTAATGGAGAATCCGCTCCGGTTCATCAGCAAGAAGCGCCACCTCAAGCGCGGTCCGAAGCGCCCGAAGATAGATCCAGTTCAAGTAAGGAGACCGGCCAACCGCCTTGTTCAGCACGATCATCCAGCTCGGCATGGGGTTCTCCGGAATGTCGATCAATCCGTCTTCTCCGGCCCGGGCGGAGAGCCAGTCCGCCGCTGCGAAGAGATTCTGCCGCAGCCGCAGAAGAAATGCGTCATCCCCGGTGAACAGCCGGTAGTCGTGAAACGCGATCACCCACCAGGCGACGTAATCCCACAGGATGGAAGAGCCCTCCCCCATCGCCGACGGAATCGCGCCGTCGGCGTACTGTACCGAGGCGATCTCCTCCCAGCAGAAGCGGAACAGCTCCTGATCGCCGAAGAGATAGTAGTTGTAAAGCGCCTCCGCCCGGGTGTCCCCCACCCAGAGAAAACGGTCGCGCTTGAGACCGTCGAGATAGTACTCCTGCATGCAGAGGTGAAGGGTCTTCCGCCCCGCCTCCCAGATCCGGTTGAGCAGCGGGTCGGAACAGTGAAAGTAGCCGCGGTACGACACCGGATAGAGGCTGGCGCGCACGGAGAATTCGGAGAGCTCCGCTCCCTGCGGCGTGTCGAAGAGTTCGATCCGGACGAAGCGGAATCCCACCCGCTGCCGGCTCTCATACTCCTGTACGCCCGTGCCGAGCATGACCTCCTCATTCAGCATCCGGTGGAGCAGCTGATCTCTGGCCGGTTCGGCGAGGGCCTCCGCCACGCTCTCGCCGTAGCGGATCCGGAGCCGGGCCCCCGCCGGCGAAACACAGCGGAGCCGCAGAAATCCCACCGTCTCCGCCCCGAAGTCGAGCAGGAAGAACGGTCCTTCGTACCGGTCGGAACGTTCCAGACGAAACACGCCGCCCGCACCGGCGGCGACACCTTCCGCCTGCGGACAGGCAACCACGTGCGCAAGCGGCGCGGGGCGGTCATTCCAGCTGTGCCGATAGCCGTCGCCGACGATGTCGGCCAGATCCGGCGGCGCCTCCTCCGCCGGATTCCGCCTCCGGAAGAACGGCGAATCGACCGCTTTCGGAATCGCCCCGGCGAAGAACGGCGAACATTGCAGACAGGGGATCACCCGTTCCGGATGATCCCCGGCATGCCCCCGCCACTGCGGCAATCCCGCATGCTGGAGCGGCACGATCCGCGCCCCGGACCAGCCGCGGTCGTCAAACTCCGGCAGAATCCACCCCCACTTCTCACAATCCGACGCCCGCCAGCTCCCGTCGGAAACCAGTTTGATCGCGCCGTCGCAGCAGAGCTCCAGAGAACACCCCCGGTGTCCGGAATGGTTGACGACGTGGACCGCCGCCAGGTTCTCCCCGGCACGCAGAAACGGCGTAACCTCGTAATCGCGGGTGTTGTTCCACTCATCGACCACCGCGACCAGCCGCCCGTTGAGAAAGAGCTCGTATCCGGTATCGGAAAAAATCCGCAGCACGGCACGGCGCGGCCTCTCCGCCAGCGGGAAGCGGCGCCGCAGAAACGCCTCCTTCGCCATGCTTCCCCAGACCGGTTGAACGGAATTCATCGACATTGCCATGTAACTGCCCCCTGTCTCAGTGTTTGAAAAAAAGGATCGTTGTTCATCGTTTCCCGAACCACAGCCCGCTCCTCCGACACGAGAAAACGAGCCGGAGCAGGCAAATCGCGCGTTGCTCCGTCGGGATCGCCCATCACCTCAAGAAGAGCTTCCGCCAGAAGCTCGACATACTCCCGAACCCCCGGTACGATCGATCCATCTGACCGGGCAAGAGACGCAAACGGCAGATACCAGGAGTCGCTCCAGAACGGGGCACCGCCCAGCTGTTCCCGGAGAGTTCCGCCGTCGATTCCGGCAAAAGAGATCAATGCGTCCGGCTGAAACCACTGCAGTTCGGCGACGATCCCCGTCGCCGGCCGCAACGCGGTACCGCAGGCGGAACGAATGGAACCGCATTCCCGCGCCCCTCCCCTCCGGCAGCGCCAGGAACTCCCGTTCCCCGTAACTGCCGGAATCGGTGAGCAGCTGCGCCGCCCGGTTCGGCCGGTATTGCAGTTCCCGGACGGCGTCATCGATCCGCCGTTTCGCCGCCTCCGAAATCCACGCCTTCGGATTCCGGTTGCGATACATCGAAACCGGCGACCGGGAGACTCCTGCGCGCTCCGCCACATCCCGGGCGGTGACTTTGTGAGCCGACATCCATGCCTCCTGATATGTCACGTGTCATATGAATCACACACCACCACACCTGTCCTGACAAACTTCCGGAGAAGAGAAAAAAGTGGAGTCAACTTGCCCGTAACAGTATATTACGGATGTCTCCAAAAACAAGGAGGCTCCGTCATAAAGAATACATCCGTAAATCTGTTTCGTCAAGTGCCGGATTTGATTCCGAAGCGGGAATTTGAGGAAATCGTGATGAAATATGACGGAGATAAACGAAAGGTTCTTCGACGGTTCTTGCCGGAAGGGAACGTATTTTGAGAAAAACGCCGCGATGAAATGGGAAAATGCCGACGTCGCCCTGATTGTTTCTTGAACAAAACCAATAAGGAGGTTGCGATGTC
>CAZPWP010000215.1:0-4644 GCA_964590295.1 uncultured Victivallis sp. | reverse complement strand
GCAGCACTCGGTGGTGATGGTGAACCCGGGGGGCACGGGCAGCCCGAGCGAAGCCATCTCCGCGAGGTTGGCGCCCTTGCCGCCGAGCAGTTCCTTCATCGCGCCGGATCCCTCGGAGTTCCCGCCCCCAAAAGAGTAAACATACTTCTTTTCTGCCATTTTTCCTTTTTTCCTCCCTCTGTTGGGCGATTACCTGAACGACTCTAATACCCGCAGAATCGCCCGTTTTTGCGTATTTTTCTCCAATCCCATAATCATGAAAGAGCCGCGTACCTCGATCGGGTACGGGATCCCCTGGATGTAGGTCCTGCCCTGTTCGGCGAGCCGCTCCAGCCGCTTCCGCTGGACGCGTGAGGTCCGGTCATATTTGTAGACCCCGATTTCCGACCCGGCGATCATGATGCCGCACCCGCTGGTCGCGCGGAAGGGATCGGGCAGAAGCGGACGAACCCCGTCCACTTTGATCCCCGCGCGGGTCAGGTAATCGGCGAAATCCTCCGGTCGGAGATAGTTGTTGTCGAAGCTCATGCAGCCGGCGAGAACAGCGCTCAACGCCGCCAGCAGAACCGCGGTCCGAATTTGTAATTTCAGCATGCGGATTCCTCTTTCACACAATGTCAACTGTATAATCTAAATCAATCATGGTGAGATTGCAAGAAAATCCGGAAAATATTTTCGTCATCGAACGGAATTTTCATGCCCTTCCGGAACAATCTCACCGTCGGCGGGCAGCCTCTCCTGAATCAGCCGGCTGATCTCATACAATCCCGCGAGCACAGTTTTACGGTGTTCCCCCGAGAACCGGCAGGCGGGAACATAACAGCCGAGTGCGGCGAGAAAACGCCCGTTCCGGTCAAAAAGCGGGAACGCCGCCGACACCAGCGGCGGATGCCAGTCCCGGATCAGCATCGGTTTCGCCTTGATCTCCTCCAGTTCCCGGAAAAAATCCTCCCGGGTCCGCACCGCCGGCCAGAGTACCGCGCCGGGCAGCCCGGAAGCGGCAAGGAATTTCTCCTGCTCCTGCCGGGTGCAGTGCGCCGGCAGCAGCAATCCGGTCGCCGTGTGGTAGACATCCTCGATCACGGTGGGATTGCAGTTGACCTGCAACTTGCACCGGAGCCCCGGCTTCGCCTCGCAGATCACATAGCGCCTGGTCCCCTTCAGGAGCGCAAGCACCACCCCTTCCCGCTGCTCCCACACGAACTGCCGCATCGGAGTATCCACCAGCCGGACCAGTTCGGGACGGCAGGCGAAGTTGTGGCACAATCCGTTCACCGCCGGTCCGAGGCGGTAGCCGCGCCGCATGCCGAGCCGTTCAAGACAGCCGAGTTCGACCATGCTGTTGACAATGTGAAAACAGGTGGGCGGCTGGACGTTGATCCACGCCGCCATTTCGCTGACCGACCAGATCCGCTGCGGATCTTCCGCCACCTTCGCCGGAATCGTGAAGCAGCGTTCGATCACCTGAATCATGGGTCCTCCCGGTTGATTGTTTCCCTCTGCGGCTTCATAACAATACTGCGGCAAATGGAATAAGTGGTGCGGCCTACTTCCGCTCCAGTACGAATACGCAGCCGACCGCGAAAAGATTGGGCATCGAAGTGGTCAGCAGCGGGAAGGATAGCCCAACCGGAACCTCCTGATAGATGTGGATGTCGAGGTGGTTGCAGAGCCTCTGAAAGTCGCGGATGGTGCCGAGGTGGATGTTCGGCGTGTTGTACCACTGGTAGGGGATCTGAGTGGTGCGCGGCATCGACCCGGCGAAGAGCAGCTGGAGACGGCAGTGAAAATGACCGAAATTGATGAAACTCACTGCCGCACGCCGCCCGACCCGGACAATCCGCCGGAGCAGCCGGTCCCGACAGAATCACCAGATCGAATGAATTCTCCTCGGCGAAATCCAGCCCGTCGTTGAGGTCCCCCTGAATCACCGGCACGCCGTTGGCGATGCACTGACCGATCAGTTTGTGCTCGATCTCCATGCCGAGAATCTCGGCGCCCCGCGTCTCGCGGAGCATTTTAAGAAAACTGCCGTCGCCGCACCCGAGGTCGAGCACACGGTGCCCGGGCTGAACCAGGTCGGCGATGATCTTCAGGTCGTGCCGCAGCTTCAGGTCGGCGTAGAGCGATTCAACCATGCAGCACCTCCAGACGGTTGCTCAGAAAATCCCGGATCATCCGCCCGAGCACATCAACCTCCAGCAGAAACGCGTCGTGCCCGTAAGCGGATTTGATTTCACAGAAGGAGACGTTCAGCCGGTTCTTGAGCAGGGCGTTGACGATCTTGCGCGACTCCGCAGTGGGGAAGAGCCAGTCGCTGGAAAACGACACCACCAGGAATGCCGCCTTCGCCGGAGCAAATGCGTGCGCGAGGTCTCCGCCCGCCCGCGCGGCGAGATCGAAGTAGTCCATTGCACGCGTGATGTAGAAGTAACTGTCGGCGTCGAACCGCTCGACGAAGCGCCGCCCTTGGTGCTCCAGATAGCTCTCCACTGCGAAATCGCGGTGAAAGTCGAAACTGTAGGAATCGGTATCCTGCAGGTCGCGCCCGAATTTGAGGCTCATCGACTCGTCGGAGAGATAGGTGATGTGCGCGAGCATCCGGGCGGCGGCGAGTCCCCGGTCCGGCACGTGGTCGGCGGAATAGTTGCCGTTGTTCCAGTTCGGATCGTACTTGATCGCCTCGCGCCCGACCCAGTCGAACGCGATACTCTGCGGCGACAGCTGGCTGGTGGTGGCGATCGGGATGGCGCTGTCCAGCCGGTCCGGATAGTTGATCGCCCACTCCATCGCCTGCATGCCCCCCATCGAACCGCCGACCACCGCGAGCAGCTTTTCGATGCCGAGGTAGTCGATAAGGTGCTTCTGAGCGCGGACCATGTCGCGGATGGTGATGACCGGGAAATCGAGATTGTAGGGATTCCCGGTATCGGGATTGACCGAACGCGGCCCGGTCGAACCGGCACAGCTGCCCAGCACATTGCTGCAGATGACGAAATAGCGGTCGGTGTCGATCGCCCTGCCGGGACCGATCATCTCATCCCACCAGCCGGGTTTGGGATCCTTCGGCGTATGACGACCGCAGACATGGGCGTCGCCGGAGAGCGCATGGGTGATCAGCACCGCGTTCGAGCGATCCGGCAGCAGCGTGCCGGCAGTCTCGTAACGGATATTGACCGCTTTGAGCGTCCTCCCGCAATCGAGCGTCAACGGCTCGGGAAGCTGAAAATTCTGCGGTTTGACGATAAACACTTCGCCTGCCTCTTTCCCCGGTTTCTTCACAACGAAAATGATATAATATAGCGTTCCGGCACTATTTTTCAACCGGATTGTTTCGGTTTCCGGAGATTCCGCCGGATGGCGGCGGCGCGGAATCCCCTTTTTCCGGAGCGGGATAGAGCCGCATGATCCACTCGCCGTCGAGCGGACGGCCGTCGAGTTCGGAACGGTGGTAGTTCCGCTGCGAATCACAGATCAGCAGCGGCTCCCCGGAGAGCGCGAGGATGCGGATCTTCACCTTGCCGTCCGGGCTGGAGAGCGGGATCCGCACCTTGCAGAATCCGGGCTGCTCCAGATCGAGGCGCCGCTCCTCCCCGTTGACCCGGACCGCGATCCGGCCGGGGGTTGCGGCCAGCAGCGTCCACTCCAGCTCGGCCCGGGAGGCGGCAGCCGGGAACGATTTCTTCAGCTCCGTCCCCGGCTTGAGCGGGAGCTCCCGCCAGCCGCCGAAGGTCAGCGGCCCGTAATCGAACCACGCGCACTTTCCGTCGCCGAGATCGACCCGGGTTCCGGCGGGACGGACAAGCCGCATCACCGCCGCCTCGCACTGCTGCCGGTAGAACTCATACCCCGAGGTCGTGATCCAGAAAGCCGCCACCAGCGCGCCGCCGCCGAGGAGCAGCGTATGCTTCCGCGCCGCCGGAGCCGTGTTCCAGCGGCGGATTATCCACCCGACGAAGGCGCCCGCCGCCACCGCCGCCACCGGCAGAATCGGCGCCCGAAACCGTGAAAGAATATAGAAAAGCGCCGTCGCCCCCCAGTAGGCGGCGATGAAGTAGAGCAGCAGCCATTCCGGCAGGGCTCGGCGGAACCGCAGCCGCGGCAGCACCGCCACCAGAATTCCGGCGAGCGCGAGAGCGAGCAGCAGTCCGCTGCGGCCGAACACCAGCAGCTGGAGAATCCGGCTTGCTTCTCCTTCCCCATAGAGCGAAACGTTGTTCGGAATCTCCCGGTAGTCCCAGAACAGCAGGAGCTTGCGGAACTGCAGCTCGAAGAATGCCGCCGGCTCCCGGCACATCCAGTCGAACATCTGTTCCGCCACCGGGACGCCGGAACGGGAGAGTTCCATCATCCGGTGCCACGCCTCCGGGTACTCCATCGGTCCGGCGGGGAGGCCGGGTTCGCGGCCGCCGGGCGGCGCCTCCTGCGAGTTGCCCAACCCGAGCACGGCGTCGGCGGCAGTACTCGGCCCGGAGAGCCGCCCCGTCACCCGCGTGTTGTGGATGGCGAAGGGCAGCTGTACCGAGATCAGCACTCCGGCAAACACTCCCAGTCCGGCGGCGACGCGCCGCCAGGTCACACCGCACCGCCGTCCTGCCAGCATTCCCAGCAGCAGCGTGCCGGGGACCAGAATCCAGATGTTGC
>CAZPWP010000214.1:0-4651 GCA_964590295.1 uncultured Victivallis sp. | reverse complement strand
CCACGGCACCAGCAGCCAGACGACGGTACAGCGCTCCTCGGAAACAGCGCTTAAAATCCATTCCGGCCGGGAGCCGCGCAGCAGGACCGCGCGTCCGCCGACCAGCAGACTGCCGAACCAGTGCATCTTCGCGCCGGTATGGTAGAGCGGCGGAATGCACAGGAAGGTATCTTCGCGGGTCTGCCGGTGATGGTTCTGCTCGACCCGGCAGGCGTGCATTAAACTGCGGTGGGTGTGGAGAATCGCCTTGGGAAATCCGGTCGTACCGGAGGAGAAGTAGATCGCCGCGTCATCATCGTCGGTGAAGGGAATCGCCGGCAACTTGCTCGAACAGTAGGAGACGAGGCTGTAATAGGGTTCGGCGAAAGAGGGACACTCCTCGCCGACGTAGAGCAGCGTCTTCACCCGGGGGATCCGGTCGCAGATATCCTCGATGCGCCCGACGAACTCCAGCCCGAAGACCAGCACGTCGACATCGGCGAGATCGAGGCAGTAGCGGATCTCGTCGGCGGAGTAGCGGAAGTTCAGCGGTACGGCGGTGGCGCCGCACCTGAGGATGCCGAAGTAGATCGGCAGCCATTCGAGACAGTTCATCAGCAGGATCGCCACCTTGCTGCCGCGGTGGATGTGCCGGGTCAGCAGCAGATTGGCCATGCGGTTCGCCTTGCGGTCGAACTCATCCCAGGTGAGTTCGGAGCGGAAGGAGTCGGTCCTGCTCGGTTCGATCAGGGAGTATTCGCGCCAGGTGACGTGCCGTTTTTCCAGCTCCTGCGGGTTGAGTTCCACCAGTGCGACATCGTTCCCGTAAAGTTTTGCATTCTTCTCTAAAATATCCGTAATCGGCATTGCCTTTCCCTCGCTTCCCGCCGGATTCCACCCGTTGCGCAGCGGCGCGGCGCCCCGGATTTCGACGCGTCGCCGTCACTGACGAAAATCTGTTAATATATCATGCCGCCGCCGGAAATGCAAGCGACCGCCCCCCTGCTCCGGAAATCGGCGAAGATTTCCCGCCGCGCCCCCTTGATTTCCTCCCGGGAAACAGTACTGTAAAACAAAAAAGCATTTCCGGAGGAAACCATGGATCTGGTCAACGTCGCCAACAAAGTCAGGCAGCTCCGCCATCAACAGAAGCTCACCATCGACCAGCTGGCCGCGCGCACCGGGCTGAGCAAAGGATACATCTCCCGGCTGGAAAACTTCCGCACCGGCGCCTCGCTCCGCGCGCTCAATCTGATCGCCGCGGCGCTCGGCGTTGAAATGATCGATCTTTTCCGCCGGGAAAACGCCTGTCCGGAGTATGTCTTCGGCCGCCTTGACGAGGGGGAATTCATCGACCGCAACCAGTCCGGCGAATTCGGGATCAGCTACTTCGCCCTCGCCTTCGAGAAGACCGACCGCAAGATGGATCCTTTCCTGATCGAATACCGTCCGAGCGACAAGCAGCGCGAACTGCTCCAACACGACAGCCAGGAGTTCTTCGTCGTGCTCGAGGGAGAGGTCGATTACGCCGTCGGCAGCAGCGACAACCGGCGCCGGATGAAGAAGGGCGACACCCTTTATCTGGACGCCCGTCTGCCGCACGGCGCGACGCTCGCCCCGGGCTGCCCCTACGCGGCGGCGCTGGTCATCTACCATTGACGGATGCGAAAACAGGCGGCAGTTCCGCCTCTTTCAATCGGGCAGATGCTCCTCTTCGAGCGGGCGGATGAGCCGCTCCCCGGCTGAAATTGCAACATCGTTTCCTCATCATTTCGCGCCGAGCCGGGCGGAGATGGCGCGGGCGGCGGCGACCACTTCACACGCCAGCTCATCGGTGTGATCGCGCAGATAGAGTTCCGATCCGGAAACGCTGATTCCGGCGAACACGGCCCCTCCGGCATGGAAAACCGGCGCGGCGATGCAGTAAACTCCCCGCTCATGTTCGCAGTCATCGACGGCATAGCCCGCCCGGCGTATTTTTTCCAGCTCGCGGCACAACGCCTCTTCCGAGGTGATCGTCGTCGCGGTGCACGCTTCGAAATCGATCGTTTCGAGCAGGCGTTTCCGTTCCGGTTCCGGCTGGAAGGCGAGAATCACCTTCCCCACCCCGGTGCAGTAGAGCGGCCCGGAACTGCCGATCAGCGAGGCCATCCGCACCGAGCGGCTTCCCTCGACCTTGTCCACATAAACGATATGATCTTCTTGAAGTTCAGCGAGATGGACCGTCTCGCCGGCCCGTTCGGAAAGTGCAGCAAGCGCCCCGTGCGCCACCTGTGCCAGAGGATTCTGCCGCTGCGCCAGCGCGCCCAGCCGGATCGCCGCCGCGCCAAGCGTCAGCCGGGAACCGTTCCGACGCAGGTATCCCCGTTCGATCAGAAACTTCACCATCCGGAAGAGCGTGCTCTCCGGCATCCCCAGTTCCGCCGCCAGCGCCTTCGCGCTCCTCCCCTCCGCACACTGCCCCGCCGCCTCGACGATATCGAACGCCTTGCTCAAACTTTTTTCACCGTTTTTCATCCTTCCCGCCCCTTGCATTTATCCTCTGCATACGATATATTAAAATAATGAGAATTCAATCTCACAATATGAGAATTTGTTGTTTTTTCAAAACAGGAGGCTGAGAAATGAAGGACGGGTATCTGGTCGGATTCGGGGAGGTGATGCTGCGGCTCTGTCCGCCGGGGCGGAAAAGGTTCGTGCAGGTGCTGCCGGGGCAGCTGGAGGCGACCTTCGGCGGCGGCGAGGCGAATGTCTGCGCGTCGCTGGCGATGCTCGGGGCGAACGCCCGCTATCTCACCGCACTGCCGGAAAATCCGGTTTCCGCCGCTTTCGCCGCCCAGCTGCGCGGGCTCAAGGTGGATGTGGACCACATTCACTACACCCGATCGGGGCGGATGGGGGTCTATTACGCCGAACACGGCGCGGCGCAGCGCGGTTCAAACGTGGTGTACGACCGGGAGAACTCCGTGATCTCCCTGCTCGGTCCGGAAGCCTACGACTTCCCGTCGATGCTGGAGAACGCCGCCCATCTGCACATCACCGGCATCACGCCGTCGCTGAGTGAGAATGCGTATCTGACCACGCTGGAACTGGTGAAATACGCCTCGTCGCAGGGGATCAACATCTCCTGCGACCTCAACTTCCGCAAGAAGCTGTGGAAATGGCGCCCGGGGACCGCGCCGCGCGACCTGGCCGCCGCGTGCATGGGGCAAATCGTCCCCTATGTGAACTGGATCATCTGCAACGAGGAGGACGCCTCCGACGTCTTCGGCATCGCCAGTGAAACCAGTTCGATCGAAGAGGGGAAGATCGACACCGAAGGCTATTGCGGCGTGGCATGCCGCCTGCTGGAACGGTTCCCGAAGGCGGAATACGTCGCAATCACGCTGCGTGAAAGCTATTCGGCCAACCACAACAACTGGGGGGCGATGCTCTACAGCCGGAGGGAAGGCAAAGCGTTCTTCGCCCCGAACGATGCGAACGGCGAATACCGTCCCTACGAGATTCGGAACATCGTGGACCGGTTCGGCGGCGGTGACTCCTTCGGAGCGGGATTGATCTACGCGCTGCACAGCAAAGAGTACCGCGATCCGGCGACGGCGATCCGCTTCGCCGCGGCGGCGAGCTGTCTCAAGCACACGATTCACGGCGACTACAACTACGTCTCGCTCGCGGAGGTGGTCAATCTGATGAACGGCAGCGGTTCCGGCCGGGTCATGCGGTAAACGGAGCAGAAGGAGGAAAGACGATGAGTTTTGCGGAGAAATTGCAGGAGTGTCCGCTGATCGCGATTCTGCGCGGGATCACGCCCGCTGAAATCGAACCGGTCTGCGAGGTGCTGTACGAATCGGGATTCCGGATGCTGGAGATTCCGCTCAACTCGCCCGATGCGCTGGAAAGCATCCGGCGTGCGGCGGAGCGGTGGCATGTCGGAGAAAAGATGCTGGTCGGCGCCGGAACGGTCCTCTGCGCGGCGGAGGTGGAGCGTGTGGCGGCGGCGGGCGGAAAGTTCATCATTTCGCCGGACACCAATCCGGAGGTGATCCGGGCGACGAAACGGGCGGGACTCGTTTCGATGCCCGGCTTCTTCACCGCGAGCGAAGGCTTCGCGGCGCTGCGGGCGGGAGCGGATTATCTGAAACTCTTTCCGGCGGGAGCGATGGGGCCGGGATACGTCAAGGATCTTAAGGCCGTGATCAAGGCGCCGATCATGGCGGTCGGCGGGGTGAAGCCGGAAAATCTGGACGCCTTTCTGAAGGTGTGTGCCGGAGCCGGAATCGGCTCGAATCTCTACAAGCCGGGAAAAACGCTCGAAGAGATCGCAGAAACCGCCCGGCAGCTGGTGAGCTGCCTCTGAGGAGAACCGCAAAAGAGAAAAAACGCCGGTTCCCCTGGCGAAAATCGCGATTTTTCTCGATTTTGAGCTTGACAAACCGTCCGTTCACCGCTATATTAAAATATCATCAACGTTGCGGGGTGGAGCAGTGGTAGCTCGTCAGGCTCATAACCTGAAGGCCGTGGGTTCGATTCCTACCCCCGCTACCAAATTGAAGTTCAGCCGGTCTGATGTGACCGGCTTTTTCTTCTTCAGCGACGACAATTCCACTGGCAAAATGCACATTCCATGCCACATCAGCTGGTAATGCAAAAGCCGGATGCGAGGTAAGCGCCC
>CAZPWP010000213.1:0-4655 GCA_964590295.1 uncultured Victivallis sp. | reverse complement strand
CAATCCGGGAGTGTTTCAACGCCTGAACCAGCGCGTCCACATCCTTTTTCCCCTTGATGTAGAGCGGGTCGCGCGGCACGCGAAGTTCCGGTTTCCACGCGACCGGATTGCCGAAGAGGTCGAAAAGTTCCACCTCATCCACCCCCGGCAATGTGATATCAAATTCCAGCCCGGCCGCATAGTTCCACAGCGCGGCGATCGACTTCCCGTCCCGCTGCCGGTAGACGTAGAGCGTAACGCCGCGCGGCGTCTCCAGTCGCGTCACCGGCACCGCCCCCTCCAGAAAGCGGGCGAAGGCGTTGCCCGCGACATAGTGTTCCGACGGAATCAGCCGCCGCACCACCCGCTGCACCAGGTAACCGTAACCGGGATTGCGGTCCCGGCGGAAATACATGCTGTCCGTCAGCAGCGTCTCCTGCCGCACCCCTTCCCCCAAGTCGACCAGCATCCGCCGGATGAAGTGAAATGCCCGCCCCTTGCCGGCATCGATCGGATGCGGCGGATTGTCGTAGAGGTAGTAAAGTTCGGTGTTCCAGAGCGGCAACCCCTTGCGGAACGAGGCGATGGTCCGCCGGATCGAATCGATCGCCGTCCGCGACGGATTCGGCGACCCCTCCTCCCGCGAGGAGTAGGGATGAAATGAAACAATGTCGGTGTACCGGAATCCGCCCGCTTTACCGAACCGTTCCAGAAACGGCGCCATCCGGCCGCCGTGGTCGCCGGTGACGTTCGGGGCGACCACCTTGATTGACGAATCGATCTTCCGGCACTCCTCGAAGGCGATCTTCAGGAGTTTCACGTAGTCCTCCGGCGCGGTGGTGAGATTCGCCTCATTCAGAATCTCCCAGTAGAAAATCCGCCCCTTGAAATGGCGCACCGTTGCAGCCACATAACGCCGCCAGTCCTCGAAATCCGGCAGGACGGCCGGATGCCCGTGGATTTTGTAGGAATCATTCAACTTGCTCCGCTTCAAGGCCCATTCCGGCAGATGACGCTCCAGCAGATTGTTGCCGAGCACCCCAAGAATAAAACAGTTCTGCTTCCGGGCATGATCCACCAGATAATCCGTCCGCCGGAAGTCGAACTTGCCGGGTTCCGGCTCGACGCTCTTCCATTCGAACGCCCGGCAGATGCCGTTGCCGAGCCGAAGCAGCCGTACCCCGCGATTGGCCGCGATCCGGCTGTATTCCTCCCAATCGGCTCCTTTCAGATGGTACCAGGCCCGACCGCCGTTGATGTCGGAATATTCGAATCCGAAACTTTCCTCACTCCCCAGCAGGAAATCTTTTTCGGGATCCACCGTTCCGGGCTGATATTTCCCGGTCACTGCGTAACAGTACGGCCAGATCGCGCCCTTCTCTCCCGACGCGGTACGAAACTCGCCGCGGAGCGAATAGACGCCGTACTCCTTCCGTTCCACCGGCAGATCCTGCCGCACCACCTCGCCGCCGGGCGGGAGTTTCCGCTTCCAGCGCTGTTCGCCAAGTTTCGTTTCCCGGTAGTCGTCGAACTCCCGCAGAACCACCTCCGCCTCGACCTCGCGAGCACCATAGTTGATGCCGCTCAGCGTGCAGACAAGCGGCGGCTCCCCTTCGATCCGGCAGTGGCGCGGCGAATCGAGGGCAAACTCGACCTCGCTCTTCGGTGCAAACGGCAGTGGCGTCTCCCCGGGCGAAAGCATCATGGCGTCGATCCACACCGTGGCGTCGGAATCTTCTCCCCACAACAGATCTGCAAAATACCAGCGAAATCCTTTCTTCGGCATGAAGGTGATCGAATACCGTTTCCACTCCTTTTCAAGAGTGAACAATCTGCGGTTGCCGTCGTCCCACTCGCCGCTCCGCCGGGTCTCGTCGCGGGCGATGACCGAGAAGATCAGCGCGCGCAGCTTCACCGGTTTGCTGCTGCGGGCATAAAACGAAAAGGTGTAGGTGGTGTCGTCGCGCAGTGCAATGTCCGGCGAACGGAACCCGAGCGGCACCCGATATGGATTGTCGAACCGCAGCGACACTTTACCGTGAACCGGCTGTTCCGGATCAACGGCCGGAGCGATGTTCCGCTGCTGGCGCGGATCGGTGATGTCGGCGAACCGCCGCGCGTCGTAATCGGTCCCGCCGAGCTCGAAACTCGCGTCCGGCAGCAGGTTCCCCGCCGATACGATGCCCCCGAGCAGAAGCACACTCCCCCACAACGATTTCATCATTTCTCAGCCTCCATCTTCAGTGCGGCATCCTTGATCTGGAGCCAGTTGCAATCGCCCGCCGGGGTGATCTGGATGCGCAGCACCCCGCGATATCGGGCAAGCTCCGGGGTTTTGAACTCGAAAGTGTAGTGCTGCCACTCCGGCGTTGCCAGCACTTTCCGGTCCCGGTAGAAATGCTTTTCGCCGGAAACCCAGCCGTCCGCCGTGAAGCGGACCGGCAGTTCCCGGTCCGCCTTCAGCCAGACAGAGGCCCGGTAGTTCCGGTTTTCCTCCACCGGGAGACAGACGCTCTCCACGCCGGCGCGAACGCCTTTTTCCGGCGTCAGTTTTACCGCGAACCCGCCTTCAATATGATCCTCCGCCGGAACCAGTTCCAGAAGAGAGGCGCTGTTGCGGAAACGCCACAGCAGTCTCCACTGCAACGTGAGATCGGCGGCCGTTTCCACTTTGACGGAGACCCGCTCCTTCTCCGAGAGCGGGAAGAACTTGATATTCCGGACCATGACGGAGGCCGGTGCCTTGCACTCCAGGAAGGCGGCTGTCCGGGCCGTTCCATCGGCGGGCATGTAGAAAACTCCGGTAACACGCTTCCAGGCTTCGGAGAATTCGGCAACATCCCAGCCGCGGCGGTATTGCTCCGACTGCACCTCCGGGGTCACTGCGGTTTTCAGCACCGTCTGCGGCGGAACCACACCGACGCCCCGGTATTCGAGCGAATATCCATAATATCCCTTCTTCAACGGCGTTTTCCAGCTGACGCAGGTCCACTTGCCGGGCGTGGCGTGATACAGAAATTCTCCCTCTTTGACAACCACGTTGGAACGATCGTACCGGTTCAGCTCCTGCGGCGCCAGATTCTCCGCGGCGAAGAGCGGGATTGCGGTCAGTCCGGCAAGGACGGCAAAATAAAAACTCTTCTTTGGCATAATTCCTCCTTCATTTCTGCGGTTATTTCGCCAATTTCTTTCTCCACCATTGGGAAAAGATATGTTTCCATCGTAAATACAGCTCGGGCGGATCGTTCATTTTGCCTCCAGATTTGCGGCCCTGGAGTTAAGAGGAACCCTCGGTCTCTTTTTCTACTCCTTCGAATGAAATACTTTTGAAATTACCTCAAACTCTTAACGATTCAAGTCAAACGAATACCCGGATCCGCCGTTGAGACTAATCCATTTGAGCGTGACCGGGTAAGGATGTGACGACACGGCTCCGGAGGCAAACAGAAACGGCGCCTTCCGGTTGTGGACAAAAAAATAGGTCAATGCATCTATGGATTCGGATTTCATCTGCGCGTCGGTGATGGGGTCGTAGGCAAATATCGCCTTCTTCCACGAGACATACTCCGGCGGTTTATTCGACATCAGGATAACCCGGGGCGCCAGCTTCGTCAACTTGTTGGCGCGTATGCTGCTGTAATTCGAAGGATCCACTCGAACATTCCAGCTGAACCCATCCACAGTCGCCGTGTAGGACAAGGTAACCTGATAGGAGGAGAGGTAGACGCTGTTCTCATCTTCCTTCGGCACATATTGATAGGAAGGACAGAACATCACCCCCTTCATCGACGGTTCATACTCCGGAATTCCCAGATAGCGGGCGAAGTACTCGCGGAGCAGATTCCCGCTGTTGTTGACGACCTTGGGCAGTTGATCCCGGAAGTCGGAGCAGTACATCGAGGTGGCGGTCCCCAGCTGCTTCAAATTGCTGATGCAGCTGATCTCCTTCGCCGCCTCCCGTGCCCGGTTCAACGCAGGCAGCAGCATGGCGGCAAGAATGGCGATGATCGCGATGACGATCAGGAGTTCTATCAGCGAAAATCTGCGGCAATGCATTTCGATCATGTTCGACCTCCTCATGAGTTGATCTTTCCGGTTGTGTTATTAATTATAGCAAACACGATCCGGAAAAGCAATTGTCTCCCGGCTCTTTTTAAGAAACATTTTTGATACATTCTGAAACAAATGAAACACCATTCCTTCCCGGTGGCGCTCTCACGGCCTCTCCCGAATAAAAATTCTTTCCCATTTATTCCCGTCTGATTGTGCAGTATCTTATTCCTGAAAAACGAAAAAAACATGCAGTAAGGAAAGGGGAAGTTGCCTTGAATGTCCGTATAGTATCGGGGCCTTGCCGATCAGGGAAATTCCTGGTCTGGGCGATCGTGAAGCCGTGGAAAGCGTGATCGAAAATCCGTATCTTCAATCATTTCAGAACAGCTGCTCCTGATCCGAACCCTTTACGATCAACAGCGAACGATGCTTGACAATCATTCGAGGCGCATTGATGAGCGGATTGTCCGTTTGCATCAGCCACATGTTCGGCCGATCGTGCGTGGCAAAGCCGGACAGGAAACCGAATTCGGGGCGAAACAGACCGCCGGTCTGGAGGACGGATATGGTTGTGTCCGAGCCGCCCCTTTTCATAGAACTCCTCGCCGTGATCGCCGATCAGC
>CAZPWP010000212.1:0-4656 GCA_964590295.1 uncultured Victivallis sp. | reverse complement strand
GGCTGCGCCAACTCACGTTTGTCATCTGTAATCGCTCAGAAACAAATGTGCGCAATTTTCCGGACGTTGTCAATTGCTTTTCCTCCGTCAAAGGTGTATTGTAGAAACAACCGATTTTTACAGAAGGAAACAATCACAATGAAAATCACGTTTCTCGGTACGGCCGCGGCGGAAGGCATCCCCGCCCTCTGGTGCGAATGCCCCGTCTGCGCCCGCGCAAAAGAACTGGGCGGAAAAGAGTTCCGATGCCGATGCAGCTATCTTGTCGACTCCGACACCATGGTGGATTTCGGTCCGGACGCCTTCCGGCAGGCCGCCGATTTCCAGATCGATCTCACACGCCTCGACCGGGTCATCTTCACCCATCCGCATGAAGACCATCTCTCGCCGACGGAATTCACCTGGCGGAAATCTCCACAGTTCAGCCACGTGACACGCGATCTGAAAATCATCGGCGCTCCCAGCATCTTCTGCACCATCCTCTCTTTCGTCGCCTCTCACACCAACAACATCTACGATCTGCGCGACCTCCGTCTCCAGCCGATTCCCGCCGCCCCCGGCGAATGGCTCCGGGACGGCGACCTCGAACTCCTGCCGCTGGCCGCCAACCACTGCCCCGGTCTCAACGGCCTGATCTACGTCATCCGCCGCGGCGGAAAAAACTTCCTGCTCGCCAACGATACCGGCTATCCCGCCGAGTCGGAATGGGAACATCTGAAGGGAATCCGGCTCGATCTGGTCTCGCTCGACTGCACCTGTGCTCTCGGTACGCCCGATTTGCGGAACGGTCACATGGGCGTCAACACCGTACTCGAATTCCGCGACCGCCTCGCGGAGCTCGGCTGCCTGGTCCCCGAAACCAAAGTATTCGTCAACCACTTTTCCCACAACGGGAAAGCGCTTCACTCCGATCTGGAGAAGTTCTTTCTGCCCCGCGGTATCAACGTTGCCTTCGACGGACTTGTCGTGGAGGTGTAAGTTCCCCCGTCCCGACAGCAAAACACCGCTGCATCCCTCTGAAAAAAAGGATGCGGCGGTGTTTTTTTCCGCGTCAGAAGTTGTGGCAGACCAGTCCGTCACGCAGCTTCGGCTCGAACCAGGTCGACTTCGGCGGCATGATCGCGCCCGCATCGGCGATCGCCATCAGCTGCTCCACCGTGGTCGGATACATCGAGAAAGCGATCGCGTACCGCCCGGAGTCGACCAGCTTCTCCAGCTCTCCGATGCCGCGGATCCCGCCGATGAAATCGATCTCCCGGCTGGTACGCGGATCCTCAACGCCGAGAATCGGCGCAAGAATGTTGTCCTGCAGCACGCTCACATCCAGCCGCTCGATGACGCCGAGCGACGCGACATCGAATTTCGGCCGCGCCAGATACCACTCGTGCGCCATGTAGAATTTGAACTCCCCGGAACGGGCGACCTCGCCATCCTCGGTCGGAGCGATCTGAAACTTCTCCCCCACCAGCGTCAGAAATCCCGCCGGACTGTTCCCGTTGAGCGAACGCACCACCCGGTTGTAGGGCAGAATCCGCAGCTGCGTCGCCGGAAACGCCACCGTCAGGAAATAGTTGTAATCCTCCTGGCCGGTGTGGTTCGGATTCTTCGGCGCACACTCCGCGGCGGTCCGCGCCGCCGCCGCACTGCGGTGGTGGCCGTCGGCGATGTAGAAGACCGGCACGAGGTCGGCGAAACGTTTCGAAAGCTCCCGGCTCGCCTCCTCATCCAGCCGCCAGAGCGTATGCTGAATCCCATCCGGCGCGGTGAAGTCGAAGAGCGGTTCCTGCGCCGTCTCCCGCTCAATCAGCGCGTCGATCTCCTGCTGATCGCGGTAGGTGAAGAAGGCCGGGCCGGTGTGGGAACGCAATTCCATCACGTGGCGGGTACGGTCATCCTCCTTGTCCTGCCGGGTCTTCTCGTGTTTCCTGATGACGCCGGAACGGTACTCCTCCGCCGAAGCCGCCCCGAGCACACCGGTCTGCGCCCGGCCGTTCATCACCAGCCGGTAGACGTAGAGATGCTCCCCCTTGTCGAGCGTCAGCGGCACTTCGCGGCAGAGCCGCTGAAACGCCGCGGCCGCCTGTGCGTAAACCCGTTCGTCATGCAGATCAATCCCCGGCTCGAGATCGATCTCGGGCCGGGAAACGTGCAGAGACGAATGCGGATTGTCCTTCGCCAGCTCCGCCGCTTCGCGGGAACTGACCACATCGTCGGCGACGGCGGCGACGGCGGCGACCCGCCCGACCGACGGCAGCAGGCCGTGAAACGGCAGCAATTGAGCCATAATTTACCTCTTCCTGGTTGATGGATTTATTCTCTCCCCGACCCGGGGAAGATGTCTTCAAGTTTCTGCAATGTCCTGGTCCAGTGCGCCATTCGGACGATCCGGCTGTGTACGCACTCCGCACCGCCGAGCTCACACTCCCCGCGCGGCCGGCCCCCGCCGCACGGTCCATTCGACAGCCGTTTGGGGCAGTTCTCCGTACAGATGAACTGGGTCAACGGCAGTCGGCAGCGCGCGCAGTTCCGGCAGCCGGCGAGCAGTTTCTTGAGCAGCCGTCCGTTTCCGGCCCGCTGGCGGTCGGCGTGGGAAAAGAGGAAACGCCGCAGTCGGAAACCGAACTTCTCCCCGCCGGAGATTTTCGGCTCGCCGATATCGTTGAGCACCTGCGGCTCCCCCTCCTCCGGATACGGCCGGTGCAGCGTCCGGTCGTAGAGGTAGAAGCTGCTGGAAAACGGCGCCATTTCGGTCCGCGCCAGATAGGAGTTGTACTCTTCGATCCAGTGCTCGAAAGTGGTGAACTCCCGCAGTGCGCCCGCAATCCGCTCGGCGGCGATTTTCGCCCGCCCGGGCAGCTCCGCACCCGCCAGCTGGATGCCGCTGAATCCGAGCAGCCGGCAGCCGGCGGCCTGCAGTTCGAGGCGGCGGAGCTGGGCGGCTTCAAACTGGTTGACCGAGTAGTGAAATTCCTTCTCCAGAATCTTCCGGAAATCCCCGGAGATGTTGACCCCCGGATACTCTCCGGCCAGGATCCGCTCCACCTTGTCCGGCGTGAGCAGCATCAGCCGCGCAATCATCGGGTAGAAGAGGCTCCGCCCGATGAAGTGCCAGCGCAGCGACTGCAGTTTCAACATATCCCACCCCGCCTGCGTCACGATGAACGACGCGCCGCAGTTGATCTTCTTGACCAGTTTGTAGTACTGCCCCATCAGCGTGTAGGGAGTGTACTGAAACGGATTGACCGCCGCCCCGGTGAAAAATCCGATATCGCCGTTCCCGCTGCCGAGCATCCGCAGAATTTCGATGCTCTCGGTAAAGGTGCGGCGGCGGCACTCCCGCACGGTGTCCCCCGGCAGGGCGCTGCCGGTCACCGGCACGAGATTGCAGATGCCCGCGTTCCCCGCGATGGTCGCAAGATTGTGGATCTCCTCCGGCGAGGTCTCCCGCCCGGAAAGGTAGACCACATGCCGGTCGCGATTCTCCGGCGAGAGGGCGCTGGCGTATTCCACCGCCCGCCAGACATCAAGATGGCAGTCGCGGTCGGTGATCGCCAGCGCGGCGTTGACCCCTTCGAGGCCGAGCACCGCGGACTCCAGCGCGGCGAGCCGTTCGGCACTCGCCCCGGGATCGTTGTCCCGCCCCGGCGAAGCGTTTTCGATCAGCAGTACGAATTCCCCCCGGTTCAGCGCGTCGCGGAACCGGTTGCCGTGTCCGGCAAAATTGATTTCAAGTTGAAGCTCTCTCATATTTGACTGTCCAGTTCCTGTTCCAGCAGCTGTTCCGTCTCGCGGCGGCCCGGATCGAAGAGGAAGAAGAATCCGCCGGCCAGGTTGAAGAAGAGCACGATCGCCGTGTAAATCAGCTGTCCGGTTTTCGCATCGCCCGCCGCCACGCCGCCCGCGGCGAGGATGGTGATCGTCGCCACATCGCGCCCGCCGATTCCGGCGGGAAAGAGCGGGATCAAGCCGACGATGTTTCCGACCGTCGTCGCCACGATCAGCGTGAAAACCGGCACCTCGATGCCGAGTCCCTGCAGCAGAATATAGAAGGTCAGCGAGGTCATCAGATGGATGAAGAAGACGCTGAGCACAGTCAGAAAGGAGAGCTCCTTCCACGAGTGGCGGCAGGTGTCGGTCGCCCGGGTGAGCCGCGTCACCATGCCGTGGGAGATCCGGTCGCCCCGGTGCATCAGTCTGCCGAAGAGCGGCAGCCGCTCCAGCAGCCGGTGGAAGAAGATCACACAGCTCGCGCCGAGTCCGGCGACGCAGAGCCCTCCGAGCCCGAGGATCAGCAGTTGACGCATCCCGTCGTTGAGATTCAGCCCGGGAACCTCGATCCGCATCAACAGCGGCGCCGCCGGCCCCAGCAGCACCAGCGCCAGCACGAAAAGCGCGATCATGCCGACGATGCGGTCCATCAGAACCGTGAACGCTCCCTCCATCCGCTCCCCTGCCCGCGAACGTTTCGTCAGCACCCCCATCTTCACCACATCCCCGCCGATCGCGCCGCCGGGAATCACCAGCGAAAAGAAATAGCCCTGCATGGTCAGCGAAAGCGCTTCGAAACCGCTGAGCTTCACCTGAAGGATCCGGGTGAGCCGGTGCCAGCGCCAGGTGCAGACCAGCATGTGAAAGAGGTAGACCGCCAGAGCCGGA
>CAZPWP010000211.1:0-4665 GCA_964590295.1 uncultured Victivallis sp. | reverse complement strand
GGAGGATGAAATCCTCCAGCTCCGCGGCGAGGGCGTTCTTCTCATCGAGGTTGACGTCCTTGCGGGCGAGACCGATCCGGTTGCGCTTGAGCACCATGCCGAAATGTTTGCCGTAATCCATCGAGATGTAGGAGTTTTCCTGAAAGACGCGGAAGCGGCGCATCGGTTCCTGGCTGACCCGGCTGGCGGTGAGGCTGGCGCAGCTGCCGTTCTTGAATTTGATCCGGGCGTTGACGATGTCTTCGGTCTTGCTGAGTACCGGGATGCCGACCACGTCGTAGCGTTCGACTTCGGAGTCGACCATGGTCAGCACCAGGTCGATGTCGTGGATCATCAGGTCGAGCACGACGCTCACTTCGGTGCCGCGGCGGGGCAGGCCCGGGCGCGGCGGCGGATACTGGGCGAGGCGGTGCGCTTCGATGAAGCGGGTGTGGGCGGCGTATTTTTCGAGGAAATCCATCGCCGGGTTGAACCGTTCGACATGGCCGACGGCGAATACGACGCCGTGTTTCTTCGCGCACTCGACCATCTCTTCCGCCTCCGTAATGCTGGCCGCGAGCGGTTTTTCGACGAGGACATGCTTGCCCATTTCGAGGAGCGGCATGGTGGCGGAGTGGTGATAGTTGGCCGGTACGGCAACGCTGAGCGCCTCGCATTCATCCGCGAGTTCGCGCCAGTCCTCGAACACTTTGAGGCCGAATTCGGCGCCGGCTTTTTCGGCGGTCTCCTTCTGCACGTCGAAAATGCCGACCACTTCGGCGTTGGGACTCCGGGCGTACAACCGGGCATGATGGCGGCCGAGTGCGCCGACGCCGATGACGCCGACCTTGAGTTTGCTGTCATTTTCCATAACAAAACATTTCCTTGGGGTCGATCCACGGTTGAAAAAAACTGTTTCCGGATAATATACACGTTTTTTCAATAAAAACAGCATAAGGAGTGAGTTTTTCTTGGCGAAATCGCAAATTCGGGTTATATTTCCTCCGGATCAACTGAAAAATCATACACCAGGGAGCTCGTTATGGCCAGAGAATTTCGTTTCAACCGGGTACTGCTCAAGATCAGCGGCGAAGCGCTCAAAGGAACGCAGGAACACGGGTACGACACGGCGGCGGTTTGCGAAGTCGTCGACCGGGTCAAGCGGATCATCGATCAGGATATCGAGGTCGCGCTGGTGGTCGGCGCCGGAAACATCTGGCGCGGCGTCATGGGGCGCTCCGGCGGCATGGACCGGGTCAACGCCGACTACATGGGAATGCTCGCCACCGTGATGAACGCGCTCTGTCTGCGGGACTTCTTCAACGCCGCCGGAGTCCCGGCGATCGTGCAGAGTTCGATCGGGATGGAGCCGATCGTGCCGCGCTTCGATCGGGCGAAGGCGATCCGTGCGCTGGAGGCTGGGCAGCTGGTGATCTTCGCCGGCGGCACCGGCAGCCCCTTCTTCACCTCCGACACCTCCGCGGTGCTCCGGGCGCTGGAGACCGATTGCGACGCGGTGCTCAAGGCGACCAAGGTCGATGGCGTCTACACGGCGGATCCCTTCAAGGACCCGACGGCGCAGCGGTTTGCGACACTGAGCTTCGACGAGGCGCTGGCCCGGCAGCTCAAGGTGATGGATTCGACCGCATTTTCGATGTGCCGCGACAACGATCTGCCGATCATCGTCTTCAACTTCTCCGATCCGGAGAGTTTCGAAGGGGTGCTCGCGGGGGATACCGCCTACGGCACGATCGTAAGCTGACCGGGCGCGGCGGAGAGACGCGGAAACGGAGGGTGGAATCATGAGTATTCATCCGACAGCGGTGGTAAGTCCGGAGGCGACGATTGGGCGTGATGTCCACATCGGCCCCTATTCGGTGATAGAAGGAGATGCGGTGATCGGCGACGAGTGCTGGATTGACGCGCATGTGAAGATCGCTTCGCAGACGACGCTCGGGCCGCGCAGCCGGGTCTATTTCGGCGCGCTGATCGGCGAGGAGCCGCAGGATCACCGGTTCCGGCCGGGGACTCCGGCGACGACGGTGATCGGGGCGGATACGGTGCTGCGCGAATATGTGACGATCCACCGTTCTCCGTTCGAGGGCGGCGTCACCACGGTTGGCGACAAGACGCCGCTGATGGCGTTCGTCCACGTCGGGCACGACGCGCAGATCGGCAGCCGGGTGACGGTGGCAAACCACACGGCGATCTCCGGGCATGTGATCATCGAGAACGGCGCGGTGCTGTCGGGATACATTCTGATCCACCAGTTCTGCCGGATCGGCGCCATCGCGATGCTGGGCGCGCGGACGATCGTCCGGCAGGATGTGCCGCCCTACTGCATGCTGGCGGAGAACAGCTGCATCTGCGGGCCGAATGTGATCGGGCTGCGGCGGAACGGCTTCGACAGTCCGCGGCGGCTGGCGATCCGGCGGGCGATCAAGGAGGTCTACTTCCACGGATTGAACACCGCGAATGCGCTCGCGGCGATCGAGGCGGCGCCGGAGACGCCGGATGTGGAGCATTTCGTGGATTTCATCCGCCATTCGGAGCGCGGAATCATGCCGGGGGATCCGGAGCTGATCGCGCTGGGGAACCATCTCAGCGGACCGGAGGAGTGATCCGCTCCGGAGCGAAGAGAAACGAACTGTCAGGAGGAGAACGATGAAAAGAGGACTGTTCCGGGGAATTGTGCCGGGAATTCTTGCCGTGCTGATGGCGGGCTGCGCCGAGTTGAATCTGGGAACCGCGCTGCGGAACGACCCCGCCGCGCCGGGGCCGGTGAAGGTCGGCGTGATCGCGCCGCTCTCCGGCGAGAACCGCTTCTCCGGCGAACGGATGCTCGACGGCGTCCAGCTCGCGGTGGAGGAGTTGAACAGCGGCCGCGGCATCAACAGCCGCAAAGTGGAGCTGCTGGTGCGCGACAGCCGGAGCGAACCGACCCGCGCTGCGGAACTGGTCCGCGAACTGGATGAGGCGGGAATCGTCGGGCTGATCGCCGGATACGATTCCAATGAGGTGCTGGAGATCGCTCCGGAGGCGCGGCGTCACTCGATTCCGACGCTGATTCCGCTGGCGACCGCGGCGGAGATCTTCACCGGAAACCCGTTTGTTTTCCGCAACACCTTCACCTGCCGGGAGGAGGCGCGGGCACTGGCCGGTTACGCCTGGTACTGGCGGAAACTGCTCCGGATCGCGGTGCTGACCGACGCGGGGCCGCAGGGCGGCTACTCCCGGGAACTGGGGCGCGAAGCGGTGCGATCGTTCACCGCGCTCGGCGGCACGGTGGTCCGCGCGGTGGAGATTCAGCCAGACGATTCGAATCTGGAAACCGAACTACGCAGCATCCTTGCCGCCGCTCCGCAGGGAATTCTGATCCCCTTCGAAACCTCACAGGCGGCGCTGCTGGTCAAACAGCTCCGAGAGCTGGGCTATCAGGGGTTGCTTTTCGGCGGTGACTCCTGGGATGAAGACCGCTTCCTGCGAACCTGCGGCGCCCAGCCGGGGGACTGCGCCTACATCGCTTTTTACGCGCCAGGTTCCGATTCGCCGGAGAACCGGCTCTTCCGTGACTCCTTCCGCCGCACCTTCTACCGTTATCCCGGCAGCTGTGAAGCGCAGGGGTACGACGCGATGAAGCTGCTGGCGATCGGGCTGGGCAACTCCCGGACACTGGAGGAGTTCACCGCCAATCTGCTCGCGGTGCGAAACCAGCCGATGGCGGCCGGACTGATCACCATCCTGCCGGACGGCGGGCTGGACCGGACCGTCTACATCAACACGATCCGCCCCGCCGGGCGGAACAATCCCGAACCGACCGGCCGGACCAGCAAATCGTTTCTGCTCTCCAAGCTCGATCAGTTCGTCAACTGAATTCCGGACGACAGGGATGCGATTCCTGCCGTCCGGGAAAGGAAAAGCGGAAGCGGAACATATCAGGAAAATACGGGAAAAGGTCTCGAAATGAAACTTTGCATGATTGGTTTTCTCGGACACAGCAACTATGTGTTCGAGTCGTTGAATGAGGTGCCGTTTGTGGAACTTGCCGCCGTCAGTTCCGGCTGTGAAGATTCGCCGCAGCGGCTGCTCGACGGAGCCGCGAAATGCGGATTTGCCCCGGAGGTCTACGACGACTACCGCGAAATGCTCGACCGGGAAAAGCCTGAACTGGTCTCGATCGACGGCCCGTTCGACCGGCACGCGGAGATGTGTGTCGAGGCGCTCCGGCGCAACATCAATGTCTTCTGCGAGAAGCCGATCGCACTCGATTTCGCTTCGCTCGATGAAATCGAGAAGACACACGCGGCATCCTCAGCGATGATCGTTTCGATGGTCGGACTCCGCTATGAACCGGCATTCCAGCACGCCCGCGAGCTGGTGGAATCCGGGGCTGTCGGGAAGGTCAAGCTCATCGGCACGCGCAAATCCTACCGGTTCGGCAGCCGACCCGACTTCTACCGCAGCCGCGCCGCCTACGGCGGCACCATTCCGTGGGTGGGCAGCCACGCGATGGACTGGATGATCTACTTCGGCAATAGCACATTCGACTCCGTCTGGGCCTGCCAGGAGCGCAGCGACAACTTCGGCTTCGGCGACCTCGAAGTCGCAGCCCAGTGCCTCTTCCGCATGAGCAACGGCATCATCGCGCAGGCGAGCATCGACTATCTCCGTCCGGCGGCGGCGCCG
>CAZPWP010000210.1:0-4673 GCA_964590295.1 uncultured Victivallis sp. | reverse complement strand
AGAACCAAAATTTGGGACATTACCTATCTTTGTTACTCCGACCTATCTGGGAAAACGATTCCGCAAAGCGGTGCTCTCCCCCCCCCGTATCTTCATGGGTTATGCCCGCCACGCATGGAAAATGATCCGAAGTTAATCCCTCATGTGGTCCGAATCGAACAAAAGCGGCAGGCTCCACAAACAGCGAAACCTGCCGGATTGATTCTTTTCGAACCGATTCCACTCCCCAACAGACTACTGTGCCGCCGGTTCCTCGTCGACCGTGATGGTTCCCTTATTCTCCGAAGCCGGAGCCGACGACTCTTCGCCGACCGTGATGGTCCCTTCGCCCGGAACCAGCTCCTTCAGCTTCGACACATCCGGCAGATCGAGACTCTTCATCTGCGGTGTACTGTCCACCGCCTTCTTCGCCACAAACCGCCCGCCGGCAAGCTTATCCAGCAGCGAGCGCGGACGCTCCCCGGCGTAGGTGAAGCGACGAACCTCCTGCTGCCCCCCCTCCTTCGGCTCCGCCACCAGAAACACGGCAAAACGATCCACCGCATAGCGCTTGATCAGTTCATCACAGAACGCCTTCTCTCGCGCCGACATCTTCGAGGTATCCTGCGGATAGTCCACCAGCAGCAGCACGTAGTTGTTCTCCACCACCTTGAAGCCGGGATCCGGGAAAATCGACTTTTTGAGCTTGTCGCTGTCCGCATGCCCCTCCTTGAGAAAGGCGATCACGATCTCCTTCTTCTCGCGGCGCGCCTTGTCACCGGCGGTGCTGATATCGGTCTTCCAGTTCAGTCCGTATGCCTGACGGTCATACTGCCGCTGTGCCTTGTAGATCAGCCAGTCGCGATTCTGCCAGCACCACCACGCACCGATCGCCAGAATCACCAGAACCACCAGCGTCACAATCCGCCTCACCAGAACCCTAGCACCAGTAACCCTCACCAATCCCATGATTTCCGCTCCTTTCGCGATTGCTGAACTGCCGCCGGAGAACGACACCATCTCCGCCCCTTCTCCAGTAATATAATCCGTATTTTTTCCGCTGTCAAGTACCGGAAAAACAACTTCCGCCACTGGCATTTGAAGGCACGGCGTGCTATTGTATGGCATGATGAATATCAGTGACAATATCACAGCGCCTGCAACCGGAATCGGCGGAGCCGTCTCGATCCTCCGCATCTCCGGCCCCGACGCACTCTCCATCGGCAACCGGGTGTGGCACGGCAGGACTCCGCTCTCCGCGGCAAACGCCCGGCAAATGCTGCTCGGACGCGCCGGCAGCGACCGCGCCCTCGCCGTCTATATGAAGGCTCCCGCCAGCTACACCGGCGACGATGTGGTCGAACTCCACTGCCACGGCGGCGCGGCCGCGGCGGACAGCCTGCTCCGGCTGCTGCTCTCTTCCGGCTGCCGGATGGCCGAGCCGGGGGAGTTCACCTTCCGCGCCTTCGTCAACGGCAAGATGGATCTTGTTCAGGCCGAAGCGGTTGCCGACGTCATCGGCGCCGGGAGCGAACAGGCGCTGAATGTCGCCGAACGTCAGCTGGCCGGCTCTTTAAGCCGCCGCCTCGACAAGGTCCGGGAGACGCTGAACGAACTCCGGGCCGCGTGTGAATCCCATCTTGACTTCCCGGAGGAGGAGCTGGCGTGGGATCCGGATGTCGCGGCGAAAATCAACGCCGTCGCCGCCGAACTCGAAGCGCTTCTGGAAACCCGCGAGCTCGGCGCAACGCTCCGCGACGGCGTCAGCCTGGTCATCGCCGGGCGGCCCAATGCCGGAAAATCCAGCCTGCTCAATCGGCTGGTCGGCTACGACCGGGCGATCGTCACGGCGATTCCGGGGACGACCCGGGATACCGTCGAAGTTTCGACCGTGCTCCGCGGCCTGCCGGTGCGTCTCACCGACACCGCCGGACTGCGCCGGAGCGACGATCCGATCGAACAGGAGGGGGTCGAACGGAGCCGCCGCTCCATCGCCGCGGCCCGCGTCACCTTCTGGCTGCTCGACGCCTCGGCGGAGCATCTCGATGAGGAACTCGCCGAACTGGAACACTCCGCGCCCCCGTGGAGAATCGCCGTCTGGAATAAAATCGATCTCGTCCCGGAGCGGGAACTCCCGGCTCTTTCAGGCCCGGTGGTGAAACTCTCGGCGAAAACCGGCGCCGGGTTGAACGAACTGCTCGACGCCTTCGCCGCCGCGGCGGTACACGATCCGCATCCGGCGGAGCCGGAAGTGGCGGTCAACGCCCGTCATGCGGCACTGCTCCGGGAGGCGCTCGCACAGCTTCCGGAAGCGGTCCGCAACGTCGAATCCGGCGATTTTGAGATCGCCTCCGCCCAGCTGAGGGAGGCGCGCCGTCTGGTCGGCGCGATCACCGGCCGGAGTGTGGAGCCGGATATTCTCGATCATATTTTCAGCCGTTTCTGCATAGGGAAATAGTGTTATGGGTAAAAAAGCCGGACTGTTCCGGAGAGTTCTGCTGATTCCCCTGTTGCTTCTCGTACTTCTCCTGCTCGCCGGTACCGCGGCCGGACTGATCGCCTGGCACTGGTATCTGCCGGACTGGCTCGCCACCCGGCTCGTTCCGCAACTCGGCCGGAGCTTCGGGCAGGAGAAGGTCGAGCTCAAAATCCGCCGAATCGGCCTTTCCGGCGCCGACCTGGAGGGATTCCGGCTCACCGATGCGAAGGGCGGAATTCTCTCGGTCGATTCCATCCGGGCGGATTACGCGCCCCGTCTGCCCCGCGACGGCGGGGAAATGCTCCGCGTCGAAAACCTGACGCTGAGCGGCGCCGAAATCGGCGTCCGCCGGAGCGACGGCAAATTCGCGCTCTCCGGCGTCAGCCTCGACTGCCTGCAACAGGCCCTCGCTCAATCGGTACAGAAGCAGGAAACGCCTGCCGTTCCGCCGGAGAAGAGCTCCTCCGGGCAAGTCATCATCCGGCGCATCACTCTTCGCGAAATGCGGCTCCGGCTCGACGATGAAGGACGCGTCCTTCTGATTCCGATCGAAGCGGTCATCACTCCGCAGGATCCCGCCTGGAACAAAATCGAAGCCCAGATCACGCTTTCGCCGCGCGGCCAGAATCTCTATCTGCAGCTCGACTTCGACCGCGCCACCGGCAAACTCACCGCAAAGGTCCGTACGAAACTGCGTCTCGAAGCACTCGCCGGATTGACCGGAGTCCATCCGGAAGGTACGCTGAAATTCGACCTCGACCTCTCCGCCGGAATTTCGAGCGACCAGATCGAACTTGCCGGCTTCAGCCACTTCGTACTCGATTTGACGAAAGACACCACGCTCCCGCTCCGCTTTGAACAGCCGCTCTCCGGAGAACAGCGGTTCAGCCTGCGCTGGAACAAGCAGGACAATCTCTTCAGCGCGGTCGCTTCCGGCGGCCTCCCCTTCCCCGCGTTCACCGCCTCCGGGGTCAAAGTGGCCGCCGAATCGCCGATCGAGTGGAAACTCTCTCTCGGCGGCTCCGCCGACGCCGTCCGTCTCGCCGATGCGGAACTCACCACCGGAAAAATCACCGCCGAAGCCTATGGATGTACGCTCAAGGCTCCGCTGCTGCGCCTTTATCGCGCCGGAGGACTCTTCCTGCTCTCCGGCAGCGGCATCACCATCGACAATCCGGCGCAGAAGCTGGCCATGCGGGAGATCGCCTTCACTCTGCCGCTGCCGCCGACCGAAACCAATCCCGGCACGCTGACCGCGGGGAGCATCCAGCTGGACCGTTCGAAAATCGGTTCGGTTTCGAGCACCATCCAGCTCAGAGGACGCGACTTCCTGCTCGCGGGGACCTGCCGTTCGCCGCTCGCGCCGAAGGCGCAGCTCAACTTCCGCGGCACCTTCGAACCCAGGAGCGGAACGACACCCGAAATGCTCTTTGAATTCAATCTGCCGACCTACACGCCCGACAAACCGCTCCGGCTGGGGGATTACGTTGCCTCGCTCGGCGATGCAGCCGCAAACGCCTCGCTTTCGCTCGGCGGCGCGGTGCGGCTGGAGAACGGCAAACTCACCACCGGCTTGCAGGTCATGCTCCGGAACGGCACCTTCCGGATGCCGGATTCCGATCTGGAACTCTCCGGTCTCTCGCTCGACCTCCGGTCCGACGATCTCTTCAAACTGACCACGCCGCCGGCGCAGAGGCTCAAAATTGCCAAAATCCGGGCGGGCAAGATCAACATCACCGATCTTGAGGTACATTTTGAAATTGAATCCACCTCGCAGGTGACCATCGAAAACGCCGAATTCCACTGGTGCGGCGGCGAACTCTACATGCGTCCGCTCCGACTCCGCACCAACCAGCAGATGTGGAACACCACCTTCTACTGCGAAAACATCAACCTTGCCACCATGCTGCTCGAACTCGGCGTCGCCCCCGCCGGAACGGTCGGCGACGGCACCGTCTTCGGCAAACTCCCGGTGCGCTTCGATCGGAAACTGGGCCTCTCCTTCGACCGCAGTTACCTCTACTCACGCCCCGGCGCCGAAAGCCACATCGCGGTCTCCGAGCCGGAGAAGCTGCTTGCCGGCGGCGGTGCAGTCCTGAAACAGACCCAGCTTGAATTCGCGTCGGAAGCACTCCGCGACTTCAACTACAACTGGGTGAAATTCCATCTGCAGACCGAGGCGGATCAGCTGGTGATTTCGCTTCAGTTTGACGGC
>CAZPWP010000209.1:1750-4737 GCA_964590295.1 uncultured Victivallis sp. | reverse complement strand
CGGTGTGCAGTCGTTCCGGCCGAAGTTCCGTGACACGCTCGGGCGTGACTGCTCTCAGAAAGCGCTCCGGCAGGCGATCGAACTTATTGCGGAGGCGAAGTTTCCCCATTGGAACTGTGACCTCATCTATGCGATTCCGGGCCAGAAGGGGGCGGATTTCCGCCGCGATCTGGAGGAGGTCTTCGCCACCGGCGCCGACCATGTCTCCTGTTACAACCTGACGCCGGAGGAGGGGGCGCGGCTCAGCGACCGGCTGATTCCCGACGAGGAGGATTCGGTGAAGATGTGGAAGAGGGCGGGTGAGCTCGCCGAAGCGGCCGGATTTCACCGCTACGAGATCAGCAACTACGCGAAGAAGAACGGCGAGTGCCGGCACAACGTCAACGTCTGGCGGGGAGGGCTGCTGAAGGGATTCGGTCCGGCTGCGGCCAGTTTCGACGGCCGGAAGCGTTCGATCCAGCCGGAGTCGATCCGCAGCTGGCTGCGCCGGTCGGTGCCGGAGTTCGACGAGATTCCGCTGGAGAACCGTCTCAACGAGATCTTCGCCATCAATCTGCGGACCGCTTCCGGCTGGACGCCGAAGCTCTGGAAGAGTGTTCCGGAGGCCGACTCCTGGCACCGCCGGGTGGAGATCGCCCGGAAAGCCGCGGAGAAGACCTCGGAACGCTACTTCGAAATCACTCCGCAGCGCATCCGGCTGACCGAGGAGGGGATGCTTTTCTGGACTCCGGTGGCGGAAAATATTATATGAGCCTGGAATCCACCCCCTACGAGCCGTCGCGCCGCTATCTGCTGGAGATCGCCTACGACGGAACCAATTACAGCGGCTGGCAGATTCAGCCGCACCGGGTCGCCGTGCAGCAGCGGCTGCAGGAGGTGCTTTCCAAACTGTACGCCGGGCTGCCGATTCACCTCATCGGCAGCAGCCGTACCGACGCCGGAGTGCACGCGCAGCGGTTCGCCGCCTCCTATCTCACGCCGGTGCGGCCGGAGATTCCGCCGGAGAAGGTGATGCGTGCGGCCAACCGGCTGCTGCCGCCGGAGATCAAACTGCGGAGCATCCGCGAGGTGCCGCTGGAGTTCCATGCCCGCTACGACGCGCTCGGGAAGGCCTACACCTACGTGCTCAATCTCGGCGAACCGTCACCCTTTTCCGACCGGTACACCTGGCGGCCGATCCACCGGATCGATGTGGAGAAGCTGCGGGCCGTCGCGCCGGTGCTCACCGGGACGCATGACTATTCGAGTTTCGTGGTCGAGCGGAGCATGATCGAAGAGGCGGTGCGGACCGTCTACCGGATCGACGTGCAGGAGTTCGGGCAGTTCTGCTGCGTGACCTTCGTCGGGAACGGATTCCTCTACAAGATGATCCGCTGTCTGATGGGTGCGCTGGAGGCGGCGGGAGCCGGAAAACTGACGCCGGAGCAGGTGCGGCGGATTCTCGAGGCGTGCGACCGCTCGGCCGCGCCGGAGACCGCACCGCCGCAGGGGCTGTTCCTGATGAAGGTGTTCTACACACCGGAGGAACGCGAAACCTTCCGACTGGAATCGCTGCCCTTCTGCTGAAAGGGGGGAGAGATGGCGAACGCGAAACCGCCGGAAAAACTGATCCGCCTCTCGCTGAATCTCTATTGCGAATACGATTTCCGTTTCTCCATCTTCCCGTGGACGCACACGGGCCGGGATGATCCGAACAAGCTGTACTGCCGGAATTTCTGGAAGATCATCTACATCTTTTCCGGCCGCAGCCGCAAAATCATCGACGGCGAGAGCTACGAGATCGTGCCGAATATGCTTCTGCTGGTGCATCCGGAGGAGCGGACCCGTTTCGAGGTTCCGCCCGGGGAGACGCTGGAGCTGTGCAACATCATCTTCGCGCCGGAGGTGCTCGACTTCGTCCGGCCGCTGCTCGAACCGCATGAGGTGTTCATGAAGTTCTTCGACCCGCACAAGCCGGTCCTCAGCCGTTCCCAGCGGAAACGCCTCTACATGGTGAAGGCGGATCAGGCGATGGGGAACATGGTCCGGTCGATGCTGCGGGAGTTCGAGCTGGCGAGGTTCAACCACCGCGGCATCCTGCGGCTCCAGCTGGCTGAATTGCTCTGCCGGATCGCCCGCCGCTGCGAACTGCTGATGCGGCGGAGCAACGGGGAGATGAAGGCCAAACAGGCGGCGGAATATCTCGGCGAACACTACCGGGAACCGTGCAGCGCGGAGAAACTTGCGGAAATGCTCGGCGTCAGCCGACAGTACCTGCACCGGATCTTCACCCGCGCCTACGGCTGTTCCATCCACCGGGCGCTCTGCCGGAAGCGGCTGATGGCAGCCTGCCGGAGCCTGGTGGAGGAGCCGGAGCGGAGCATTTCGGAGATCTGTTACGCGGCAGGTTTCAACGACCTCTCCTACTTCTACCGGAAATTCCGTGAGGAGTTCGGCTGTGCCCCCGGCGATATGAGGGAACAGGCCGTGCCGGTTTCTCCGGAACCGGAGCAGTGAAGAGCGCGGCGGCTGCCTTCAGTTTTTGCGCGCGGCGAGGAAGTTGTGCAACGCGTCGAGTCCGGCGAGGAAGCCCGCCCGCCGCTCTTCGGAAAGTGTGTTCAGAAAATCCGCGGTGACATGGTCGAAGTTCTTCTCCCCTTCGAGGAAGCGCTTGCGGCAGTTTTCGGCGAGGCGGATCGCCACCGCGCGGCGGTCCTGCGGGTTGTGGTCGCGACAGAGAACATCCTTCCGGACCAGGGCGTCGACCATTTCGGACGCGGCGGCGGGGGTGATGTTGAGCGATTCGGCGAGCACTTTGAGCGTGACCCCCTCCGGGAACTCCCGGTTGAGGACGTAGACGATCTTGATCATGCGCAGCTGATTGAAGGTCAGGTTGAGAAAGGTCTGATCGATCAGCTCGACGTTGATGTTCCGCATCCAGTCCGTCACCTCAAAGAGTGTCCGCCATATTCTGGTCGTTTCTTCGCGCTTCATATCCGATCCCCCGC
>CAZPWP010000209.1:0-1740 GCA_964590295.1 uncultured Victivallis sp. | reverse complement strand
GTCAGGTTATCTATAGTTTAATACTTCCCTGATATTTTTGCAAATCGAGAGTGAAATTTTTTGGCGCTGTTTTCTCAAATTGCGGAAATCTCCGCCGTCGGGGTTGCATTTTTCCTTCCGGCGTCCTATAGTTAGCAGAGAGGCAATCGAATGTGACGCAGGGAGGATTCATGCGCAGTCTGGTGGTGAAGGGCGGGGCCGAAATTCGCGGTTCCGTGACGGTTTCGGGCAACAAGAACGCGGCGCTGCCGATGATTGCGGCGCTGCTGCTCACCGATGAGGAAGTGGTGCTGCGCAATGTGCCGGATATTCTCGACGTGCGCACCATGCTCGATATCGCCGGTGAACTCGGCGCGGAGTTCTCGTTTGAAAACCACGTTCTGCGCTTCCGCTGCGCGAAGATCCGGACCACCCGCGTGCCGAAGGAGATGTGCGCGCGCAACCGCACGAGCATCCTCTTCGCCGCTCCGCTGCTCGCCCGCTGCGGCAGGGCCGAACTCTATCCGCCCGGGGGGGACGTGATCGGCCGCCGGCGGCTCGACGGCCACTTCTACGGTTTGATCAAGCTCGGTGCGACGATGTCCCCGGTCGATACCTACCGCTTTGAGGCGTCGTCGAGACTGGCCGGGCGGGAACTTTTTCTCGACGAGGCGAGCGTCACCGCCACCGAGCAGATCCTGATCGCCGCCGTCACCGCGACGGGACGGACCACCCTCTACAACGCCGCCTGCGAACCGCATGTACTCGACTTGGCGAAACTGCTCAACTCCATGGGAGCGAAGATCTCCGGCGCCGGGAGCAACACGGTGAGGATCGACGGCGTCGAGCGCCTGCACGGCGCCGACCACACCGTGGTGGGAGACCATATCGAGGCGGGCAGCTTCCTCGCGCTTGCCGCCGCGGCGGGCGGTGAAATCACCGTGCACGGCACGGTGCCGCGCCATTGCTGGATGCTTCGGCGCGTCTTCGAACGGCTCGGCGTGTCGATGGAACTGCACGAGGACCGGATCTTTCTGCCGGGCGGGCAGGCGCCGCACATCGAATGCGACTTCGGCGGCCATATTCCGCAGATTTCGGATGGTCCCTGGCCGCAGTATCCGTCGGATATGATGAGCTGTACGATCGTCGCCGCGACCCAGAGCCGGGGGACGGTGATGTTTTTCGAAAAGATGTTCGAGAGCCGGATCTACTTCGCCGACCGGCTGATCAGCATGGGGGCGAACGCGATCGTCTGCGATCCGCACCGGGTGGTGATCACCGGGAAGGCGCAACTGCACGCGGTGACCATGTCCAGCCCCGATATCCGGGCGGGAATGGCGATGGTGATCGCCGCGCTCTGCGCCCGGGGAGAGAGCACCATCCATTCGGCGGAGGTGATCTACCGCGGCTACGAGAATCTGGTGGAGAAACTCACCGGACTCGGCGCCGGCATCGCCGAACAGATCAGCCGCTGAAAGTGGCGGAAAACTCGCTTCCGGGGATTGCCGAATCGGGGAAAATGTGCTATGTTAAACAGGACGCCCAAATGCGTTCATCACAAAAATGAGTAACGTTGCACGAGTGAAAAAATTCTTCTGGTTTTTCGCCAAACTCGCCATCGCAGGCGGAATCGTCGCCTATCTGGTGCTGCGCAATCCGGCGGAGATCCTCGACGGGTTCCGGAACTTCCGGTATGGATATCTCGCCCCGGCTCTGGCGGTCTACCTCTTTCACATGCTGGTCTGCACCTGGCGCTGGCAC
>CAZPWP010000208.1:0-4744 GCA_964590295.1 uncultured Victivallis sp. | reverse complement strand
GGAGGGCGTCCGGCCCGCCGGCTCCCGCATCTCCTGCTTCGCTTCGGCAGTCTGCTTGTCTCCCCCTCGCCATGGGGCTCGCCGGGCGCTTACTTTCATTATATTACATGGAAAAAAACTTTTTTCAACTGGCATCCGGAACTTTTCCATGCTATGATAAAAAAACGCAACAGGAGCCCCTTATGAAGAAAAAAATTCTGGCGCTGGACATCGGCCAGGTCTGCCTCTCGATCCACCCCGAACGCTGTTTCGCCCGCCTCGGCTTCCGGAGCGCCGCCGAGGTTCCCCCGGAGCTCCTCCGGATCAGCTGCGACGAATTCGAATGCGGCCGCCTCTCCGACGCGGCGTTCCTCGCGGCGGCCCGGCAACTGACCGGCACCCCGCTCTCCGACGCGGAACTCGCCGCCGCCCTCGCCGCCATCCTCGGCGATCCTCTGCCCGGCATGAATGAACTGGTCGCCTCGCTGCCCGCGCGCGGCGTGCAGCCGGTCTTCTTCTCCGACACCTCGGCGCTTCATCTCGCCGAGGTCCGGCGGAAATTTCCCGCCGCTGCGGCGGTTCCGGAAGGGGTCTACAGCTTCGAGGCGGGCGCGCGCAAACCCGCCCGCGCCATGTTCGAAGCGTTCGAGCGCCGCTTCGGCCGCCCCTTTCTCTACGTCGACGACCGCCCGGAGCTGATCGAAGGCGCCCGGCAATTCGGCTGGAACGCGCTCCGCTTCACCGGCGCCGACGCGCTGGAACGCGCCCTCTTCCTCCCCGCCGGCTGATTCCGAAAGGATCCCGTTCCGCCTCTACAGCCGGGCGGAACGGTTGCGCAATGCCAGATCGGCGAGCACCAGCGCGGTCATCGCCTCGACCACCGGCACCGCCCGCGGCACCAGACAGGGATCGTGACGGCCCGGCACTTCGATTTCGACCGGTTCCCCCGCCCTGTTGATCGTCTGCTGTCTCCTCGCGATCGAGGAGGTCGGCTTCATCGCCGCCCGGAAGGTGATGACGTCTCCGTTCGAAATGCCGCCCAGAATGCCGCCCGCGTGGTTGGAGCCGAATCCCTCCGGCAGAATCGGATCGTTGTTCTCGCTGCCGCGCCGCCCCGCCGCCGCGAATCCGGTTCCGATTTCAATCCCCTTGATTCCGCCGATCGACAGAATCGCGTGCGCGAGCATCGCGTCGAGCTTGTCGAAGACCGGTTCGCCCCAGCCCGCCGGAACGCCGTGCGCCTCGCAGCAGAGGATGCCGCCGACGCTGTCGCCCTCGCTCTGCGCGGCGCGGATCGCCGCGACCATCTTCTCCGCCGCCGCCGGATCGGGAGAGCGCACGATGTTGTTCTCCACCTCGTTCCAGTCGACCGTCTCGGCCCAGACGCCGCCGATCATCATCGAGCAGGCGCGGACCGACACCCCCTGCGCGGCGAGAAACATCTTCGCCACCGCTCCGGCGGCGACCCGCATCGCGGTCTCCCGCCCGGAGGAGCGTCCGCCGCCCCGGTAGTCGCGGATCCCGTACTTGCGCAGAAAGGTGAGGTCGGCGTGTCCCGGCCGGAAGAGTTCGGCGATCTTTTCGTAGTCCTGGCTCCGCTGGTCGACGTTGCGGATCACCATCCCGATGCTGGTCCCGGTCGAGAGCCCTTCGAATACGCCGGAGAGAATCTCCACCTGATCCGCCTCGCGCCGCGCGGTGCTCACCCGGGACTGCCCCGGACGCCGCCGGTCGAGATCACGCTGAATCAGCGCCTCGTCGATCCGGATCCCGGCGGGGACGCCGTCGACAACCACCCCGAGCCCGGGGCCGTGCGATTCTCCGAAGGTGGTGACCCGGAAGAGTTCACCGAAGGTATTGCCGCTCATATTCCATTCCACTCCTGTTCGATTTTCCCGGCCAGCGCCGCCGCCGCCGCCGGCGCCGGGAGTTCCCGCTCGACCGGCCAGACCAGATCGGCGAATTTGAGGTAATACGGTTCGCGTTCCCGATGGATCCGACAGAACTCCGCAAACGGATCCGCCGCGCCGGCCAGAAAGGGCGGCAGTCCGCGCCGGATCACCCGCGAATAGGCGAGCTCCGGCCGGATCGCGAGATAGACCTGAAATCCGAGCGAACGCAGCTCCTCCGGGTTGACGAAGGCGTTGGCGGGCACGCCGCCGCCCAATGCGACGATCCGCGGCGGCGCCTGCTCCTTCGCGAGCAGCGCAACCGCCGCCGCCTCGAACCGGCGGAACGCTTCGGGGCCGAGTTCGAGAAAGATTTCACGCGTGGTGAGCTTCCGCCCGTTCTCCGCCTGAAAACGCTCCTCCAGCACCCGGTCGGTGTCCACCAGCTCCGCGTGATACCGCCGGGCGAGCAGTGCGCCGAGCGTGCTCTTGCCGCAGTGCTTCATTCCGGCCAGCACGATGGACCGCTTCAGCTCCGCCATCGCGTCACATCACCGAATCGGGACGGACGATCTGGGTGCCGACGCCGCGGTCGGTGAAGATTTCCAGCAGCAGCGTATGCATCAGCCGCCCGTCGATCAGGTGAACCTTGTTGATCCCGGCGTTGAGCGCGTTGACGCAGCTGCGCAGCTTCGGCAGCATGCCGCCGGAGATGATCTTCCGCTGAATCAGCGCGTCAATCTCGTCGGTGCGGATGGTCGGAATGACCGAACTCTCGTCGGTACAGTCGGCGAGAATGCCCGGCACGTCGCTCAGGAACACCAGCTTGCGCGCGTGAATCGCCTCCGCGATCCGGCAGGCGGCGAGGTCCGCGTTAATGTTGTAGATCTGTCCATCCAGCCCGGTGCCGAGCGGCATCACCACCGGCACCAGTCCGGCCTCGAGCGCCTCCATGATCGGCGCGACGTTGACGCCGATGATCTCGCCGACGAACCCGATATCCTGCTTCTCGCCGGTGATCGGATCGACCGATACGATCCGTTCCGCCTTGAGCACCTGCTTCCCGGAGATGCCGATCATCGCGCCGCCGCACTCCTTGCCGAGCCGGACCAGTTCGCGGTTGACCGTATTCTGCAGCACATCGTCGACGATCCGGATGGTCTGCTCGCAGGTGACGCGCAGCCCGTTGACGAACCGCACCGGAATCTCCTGCCGCCGCAGTTCCGCCGAAATCGCCTTGCCGCCGCCGTGCACCACCACCGGACGGATGCCGATCGCCTCGAGCAGCACAATGTCGCGCATCGTGCTGCGGACCAGTTCGGGATCCTCCATCGAACTGCCGCCGAACTTGATCACCACGATCGAGTTGCGGAACCGTTGAATATAGGGGAGCGCCTCGACCAGTACATTCGCCTTGTTGATCAGATCCTTCATCGGAACATCCTTTCCTTCACCATATTGGACCGTATTGAAAAAACGTTGTTATAACATGCCCCGGAATCCGGTTTTTTCAACCGGAACCGCCGGAAAGCCGCCTTCTATTTTCCGCTTTTCTCCCGGAGCTGCTCGGATACCACCACCTGCACCCCCGGGAACTCCTTCTCCGCCCGCTCCGCCAGCGCCGGACGCAGGAAGAGCGTCGTCGACAGCCAGTCCGCCAGCATCGCCGACGGCGCGATCACCGTCACCGAATTCTCCTGCTGCGCCGGATGGCCCGCCACGGGATCCATGATGTGCCCGTAACGTCTCCCGCCGATGGTGACGAAACGCTCGTAGACGCCGCTGGTCGAGAGCGCCGCATTGCGCAGTTCCACCACCTCCGGCAGCACCGCCCCGCGATTGCGCGGATCGCGGATGCCGACCCGGTAGAACCGCTTCCCCGGCGGCGGCAGCGGCAGCAGCCGCAGATTTCCGCCGAGATCGATGACGCCGCGCCGCACCCCGCAGTCGGCGGCGGCGTCGCAGGCGGCGTCGACCGCGTACCCTTTCGCGATGCCGCCGAGGTCGAACGCCATCCCCGGCACGGTGAACTTCACCGTCTGATTCTCGTCGTCGAAGATCACCTTGTCCAGCCCGACCCGCGCCCGTGCGGCGGCGGTCTCGGCGGCGGTCGGCGGAGAGTCGCCCCCGCGCCGCCGGTAGAATCCCCACAGGTCCATCAACGGCTTCGCGGTGATGTCGAACGCCCCGCCGCTGAACTCGTACGCCTGCCGCGCCTCGGAGAGCATCAGCCACAACTCGTCGGAGCAGGCGAACGGAGAATCCGCCGCGCTCCGGTTCAACCGGGCCAGTTCGCTCGCCGGATCGTAGAGGTTCGCCAGCTGCGTCACCCGGGCGAAGGCCGCCTGCGCCGCCTGCGCCGCCTGCGCCGCCTGTTCCGGTTCGGCGTAGAAGGTGAACCCGGCCACCGTCCCCATGCTCGGGAACACCTGCCGGAACTTCTCCAGCTTCCATTCGCTCCGGACCTGATGGATCAGCAGCGCCGCGCCCGAAAGCGTCAGCAGCGCCGCCAGAATCAGGCCGTTCCGGGTACGGGAATGCATCGGGTCACGCCTTCTCGATCGAGACGCCGCAGGCCGCGCCATTGATCTCCAGCTCCTGCAGCGCACCGCCGGGTGCGCGATCGAGCTGCACCGCCAGCGTTTCGCCGCAGATGTAGTCGCGATGGTGCTCCAACGCCGCGCTCCACTCCGCCGGGACCCGGATCCCGAGCCGGATCCGGTCGGTCACTTCGAGCGTCAGATCGCGGCGCAGCCCCTGGATGCGGCTCACCAGTTCGCGGGCGAACCCCTCCTCCTCCAGTTCGCGGGTGAGTTCGGTCGCCAGCGCGATGGTCACGCCGCCTTCGCTCGCGGCCACCAGTCCCGGCTTCTCCT
>CAZPWP010000207.1:0-4759 GCA_964590295.1 uncultured Victivallis sp. | reverse complement strand
CGTAACTCACCCACAAATTCCGGGGAAGAGGCGCAAAGTTTTTGAAGTACATTATGATAATGAAACATTACTGTTGGAAAATGAATGGTTATAACAGGTCGGGAGAATTGGAATGATTGTGCTGTTTGTCCTGCTTTTTGCAGTTTTGACGGCATCTTTATTTGGTGGTTTGATTTATGTTCTGGTTGAGAAGCTCAAAGCGATTCGTCCGTTGAAACAGGAGCCGGCGGAAGCACGGGAACGACTGGAACCGGCAGAACAGATCCAGCAGGATGCGAAGCGGATTGTCCAGGAGGCAAAGGAACGGGCCGATGCCATCCTGCGGGGAGGGCAGGAGCAGGAGGCATGACGCGGCGGCTGGAGCCGCAGGAGCGGGGGGGACGAACTCGGGGATGCGTCGGTCCCGTTCCAGTTTGACGTGCATGCGATGATCTGCCATGAAAACGCTCCGGAGCCGGAAAATAAACTGCATCATGAAGTTCGAGGCGAACCGTGTCAACAAGATCAACCCCCGCGAGGAGTTTTTTCGCGTTTCACTGGATGAGATCGAGGAGGCTGCCCGGCAGTACAAGGCGGATATCACTTTACCCGGATTGCCGCGGCGAAGGAGTACCGTCAGACGCTGGCGCTGGAACAGGAGAGGGCGCGTACCGCCTGCAGAGAGCTGGTATTTCAACGGTCGCTGAATCCCGCGGGATAATTTTCGGAAACGGCTTTTATTTTCGCCGATCCATGCTATATTTATCCTGAAAGAGTGCCGTCCGGGGAGGGCGGCCGATGCAATTGGTGAAGGAGGATGTGGTTATGGCGACGGTCAAAGATCTCGATGCGGCGAATTTCGACGAAACAATCGCCACCGGTACCGTGCTGGTGGATTTCTGGGCCCCGTGGTGCAATCCCTGCCGGATGCTCGGGACCATTCTCGAACAGGTCGCGAAGGAAGCCGACGACGATGTCGTCATCGGCAAGGTCAATATCGATGACAACAAGGAACTGGCCGCGAAATTCGAAGTGGTCAACATTCCGCGGATGTTCCTCTACAAGGACGGAAAGGTCGTCCGGGAGTTCAACGGCATCCAGAGCAAACCCAAACTGCTCGATGCGCTGAAGAACGCATAATTCTTCCGGAACCCGATTCCGCCCGGGGTCGCAGCTCCGGGCGTTTTTATCTTCATGAGGTGAAATCATGTTCGAAATCGAAATCGAACGCTGTTTTTCCGCCGCCCATCAGCTGCGCGGCTACAACGGAGACTGTTCCAACCTTCACGGCCACAACTACAGGATCACGGTGACGGTCCGCTCGAATGAACTCGACCGGATCGGCATTGCGCTGGACTTCCGCAAACTCAAACAGGAGCTCGACTCCCTGCTCGAAGAGTACGACCATCGCAACCTCTCCGAACTGCCGGAGTTTCAGGAGCTCAATCCGACCAGCGAGGTGCTGGCGCGGACCATCTACCGCCGGATGGGCGAGAAGATGAACGGCGGCCCGATCCGGGTCTGGAAGGTGCGGGTCGGCGAATCCGACAGCTCCGCCGTCACCTATTTCGAGGATTGATCCGTGCGGCTGGTCGAAGCGTTTGCGAGTGTTCAGGGGGAGTCCACTCACGCCGGGCGTCCCTGTTTCTTTCTGCGGCTGGCGGGGTGCAATCTGCGCTGCTCCTATTGCGATACCGGGTATGCGCAGTCACCGGAGGCGGGTCGGCCCGCCGAAGTTCCGGAGCTGGTGGAGCTCGTCCGCGCTTCAGGGCTGAAGCTGGTCGAGATCACCGGCGGGGAGCCGCTGCTCACGCCGGAAACCCCCGCACTCTGCCGGGCGCTGCTCGCTGCCGGCTGTGAGGTGCTGATCGAAACCAACGGGTCGCTCTCCATCGCGCCGCTGCCCCGGGAGGCGTGCCGGATCCTTGACTGCAAACTGCCCGGCTCCGGCATGGCGGAGGCCAACGATTACGGCAATTACGCACTGCTCACGCCGCGGGACGAGGTGAAGTTCGTCGTCTCGTCGCGGGAGGATTTCGAATTCGGCTGCGACGTGATCCGCCGGTACGATCTTGCGGCGAAGGCGCCGAATCTGCTCTTCAGCCCGGTCTGGGGGCGGGTCGAATTTGCCGACCTTGCGGCGTGGGTGACCGAGTCCCGGCTTCCGATCCGGATGCAGCTGCAGATGCACAAACTGATCTGGGGTGACCGTCCCGGCGTCTGAATGGCGTACGACAGGAGGCGGCGGAAACGGAGGAATTCCGGCAGATCGTTCATTTTTCCTCTAGGTTTGGTGTCCCTGAGTTAAAATGAGCCTTCTGCCGCTTTTTTCCATCCCCAAAAATTAAAAACTTTTGAAATTACCTCAGGAATCCGGTTCCGCCGTTTTCCGGAGCCGGACAAACTCTTCCAGCCGGTCGACCGCCACCTCCGCGCGGCGGAAGAAATCGTGCCCGACGCAGTGTGAAATCGCCCGCGCCCGGTACTCGCCGATCCGCGAAAGCATCTCCTCAAGCGCCCGCGAAAAAACGCTCTCCTCCCACGGCTCCGACACCACGCCGCCGCCGGACTCCGCGACGAAATCGCTGAATCCGCACACCTCCGAGCAGAGCACCGGCAATCCGGCGACGATCGCTTCGATCAAGGCGTTTCCGGCCGCCTCGTTGCGGGCGGGGTGAACCATGAGATCGGCGGCGGCGAGGAGCTCCGGAATATCCTTCCGGGGGCCGGGCAGCAGCAGCGCCTCCTCCGGCAGCCCGGAACGTCGCCAGAGCGCCCGGCAGCGCCGTTCCGAAGTGGTTCCGGCGACGCAGAAACAGCAGCGGTTTCGCAGCTCCTCCGGCAGTGCCGCAACGGCCCGGATGACCCGGTCCACCCCTTTGCCGAAGAGATGGCCGCCCACTTCGAGCAGCAGCAGTGCCTCTTCCGGCACGCCGAGTTCCCGCCGCTTCTCCGCCCGGATGCGCTCCGCGTCCGGCCGTCGGCGGCACTCCGGCGAAATCCCCGGCGGCAGATAGAAGAAACGTTCTTCCGGCGTGCCGTAGCAGCGCATGAAGTCCCGCTTCTGGCGCGGGGTGATGTAGAAGATATTCGTCCGGCTGTCCGGCGAGAACACCTCCCGCTCCTGCTCGAGAAAAGCGCGGTAGCGGGGCAGCAGTTTCAGCAGCAGCGAAGAGTGCTTGCGCGGCATCTCCACCGCGAGGCAGTTGTCGGCGGCGAAATAACAGTCACAGCCGCCGAACCGGTTGAAGGCAAGCGAGAGGTCGAACGTCTCCTGTTTCAGCGCCACGGCGAAGCGCTCCGCGAACACCCGGGCGCGGCGGTGGTTCGAACCGCCGCCATTCTCCAGCAACCGCACGCGAATTCCGGTGCGGGGCTCGGCCCCCTCCCACGCGCCGGTGAAGACGGTCACCTCGTGACCGCGCCCGGCGGCACATTCGGCGATCTGCAGCATGTCGCGCTGCAGGCCGCCGAACGGGAAATATTTGAACAGAGCAAACGCAAACCGCATGAATATGTTCCGGAAACTCTTCCTCTCGATCCCAGTAATCGGGGATAATATATGCCCGCCGGAGGAGATTTCAAGTTCCACGGGAAACGATCCTGCTCATTTTCCTCCGGAACAAATCCGCGGAAAATCGCTTCTCGCGCCTTGACTTCACGCCGGAACTTGCTACAGTATGACGCAGGAGAACAGAACCGCACCATGAACACAACCGATTCTCAGGAGATCGAAGTCGCCGGAAAGGTCATCACCCTCACCCGGCAGATTGAAAGCCGTCTCGTCGCGCTCGGCGCCTCCGGCAGCGGCCTGCGCGAAAAAACCGAATCCCTCGCCGGACGCCTCTCGCCGGAGGTGGAGAAACTGCTCGCCTTCCTCGGCTGCATCCGCAACCGGATCGCTCACGAGGACCAGGCGCGGATCACCCCCGAAGAGCTTCAGTTCTTCGAAGAGGCCGCGGCCGCCGTCCTCGAAGAGCTCGGTGTCCCGCAGGAAGCGGCGGCGAAACCGCAGCCGCCGGCACAACCGGCGAAATCTCAACCGGCACCGGCGATTCCGGCGGCAGCACCGGCGGAGAATATTCCGCCGGGAACTCCGGTTTCATCGGAGGAATCCGCGATTCCGCGGCAGGCGGGGTGGATTCCCCTGCTCCATCTGGTCTATGCGCTTTCGCTGGCGGGAGCGGCGCTGCGCCCCGCCCGGCGGATCCTGCTCCTCGGGGTGCTGGAGCTCGGCTTGATCGCGCTCTGCCTTTTCGCGCTTTTGGAAGGACACTTTTATCTGGCGGGACTGGCGGGCTCTCTCTTTCTGCTGAGTTACGCGGCGATCTTCTACGAAGGGTGGTTCCGTTCGAGGGAGCGGATACCGCCGGCGTTCTTTCTCATTCCCGGTGCGAACCTCGCCTGGCTGCTGCGGGAGCTGCTCCGGCTGACCGGCTGGTTCCGGCTGGCGGCCGCCTTCACCATTCTCGCGGTCTGGGTGGTGGCGATCCTGCTCGCGTTCCGGCGGGAGTTCATCGCGGCGGGTGTGCTGGCGCTGCTCAGTTACTTGGTTTCGGTCGCTGCGACCTTCCTGCCGACCGGCGGAAGCGGGAAATAATTCCTCTCCACAATCCGTGTGACAGTTGCGTCTGCCGGTGCCACCGGCTCATAGACCAGAGAATGCGGCTTCACAGCGGGGAATATCGCTTGGAATGTCCCCCGTTTCGCATTCAGGATCAACTCTCCGGTAGAACTGGTGAACCGTTGTGCGGCACTCCCGAATTCCACCATGCGCCGC
>CAZPWP010000206.1:0-4800 GCA_964590295.1 uncultured Victivallis sp. | reverse complement strand
TCTGTCGGGATGAATGGTTTCCGCCGTCTGCCGGAGGATGGAACGGACGCTCCGGCGTTCAATCAGCCGTAGGGAATCGACACGTCCGATGCCGCCCGGTGATCGATCAGAGCGTCCAGCAGACAGACCGTCTGCTCCGCCAGCGCTTCGAAATCCTGTGACAAAGTGGTGTGCGGCGTCGTCAGATTCTCCGATATCCGGGGCATCTCCAGAGAGAGCAGGGAGAACTCTTCCGGTACCCGGAGCCCCCTCTTCGTGAATCTTCCGGGTGACAATGGCCCCGTGCAGTTCGCCGGGACAGACGGCGGCCGTCACACCGAGGGCCGGCGGATTCCGGAATCCGGGAGCCGGATGCTCCCGGAAAAAGCTGAATCGCTCCGGTTCCCTCTCCCCCGCGGCCCGCATCGCCGGATACGCCGGATTCCAGGCGATCGTTCGTCACGACGAAACCGCGCCGCTTCCGCAGGTGATCTTCGAGGAGCTCGCCCGGGCCTGCGAGCTGCGTGGCAACTCCGCCGAAGCGAAGGAACTGCGCCGCTTCGCCGCCGAACTCACGTGACAGATCGTGCTGATTTTGTTTCAGAAAGTCAAGGTTTCTGACGAAATACTGCGGTATAGTATAGAAAAGGCTCCCGCTGTAGAGTTCCGGGACCGGGACCCGTAAAATCATTAACAGAGAAGGAAACCGAGTATGGAGAACTTGTACGCCGCCGACCAGAAGAAGGATTTCGAAGAACTGTTCCGCGCGCCGGGCGCGCTCTATCGCGACACCCCGTTCTGGGCATGGAACTGCAAACTGAACGCCGATCAGATCCGCCGGCAGATCGCCGCGTTCCACGAAATGGGGATGGGCGGATTCCACATGCATGCCCGCACCGGACTGGCCACCGCCTACCTCGAGCCGGAGTTCATGAAGATGATCCGCGAGTGTGTCGACGTCGCGAAGCGCGATTCGATGCTCGCCTGGCTTTACGACGAAGACCGCTGGCCTTCCGGCGCCGCGGGCGGTATCGTCACCCGGGATCCAAAGTTACGCGCCCGCTATCTGCTCTTCACCCCCGACCGCCGCACGGAAGCGCCCGACGACGCCAACGATGACTCCGGGCGGCTACTCGCTTGCTATGCGATCCGGTTCGACGCCGACGGTTGTCTCGCTGAATCCCGGATGATCGGGGAGGAGGAAGAGCCGGGCGAAGGATTCGAGAAGTTCTACCTCTACCGGCTGATCCGGGAGAACAGCAGCTGGTTCAATGATGTCACCTACGTCGACACTCTCAATCCGGCCGCGATCCGCCGCTTCATCGAGGTGACCCACGAGGCCTATGCGAAGTGTGTCGGAGATGAGTTCGGGCGGACGGTTCCAGCGATCTTTACCGATGAGCCGCAATTCTCCTTCAAATCGATGCTGAAATTCGCCCGGGAACGAAGGGATGTGATTCTCCCCTTCACCGACGATCTGCCGGAGAGCTACCGGGCCGCGTACGGCGCTGAACTTCTGCCGACGCTCCCGGAACTGATCTGGGAGCTGCCAGGCGGCGCATGGTCGCTTGCACGCTACCGCTATCACGATCACGTGGCGGAGCGGTTTGCCACCGCCTTCGCCGATACCATCGGCAACTGGTGCGAAGCGCATAATCTGCGGCTCACCGGCCACATGATGTCGGAGCCGACGCTGGAATCCCAGACTTCGGCGCTCGGGGAAGCAATGCGCAGCTACCGCTCCTTTCAGCTGCCCGGCATTGATATGCTCTGTGACGCCATGGAGTTCACCACCGCCAAGCAGGCGCAGAGCGCCTCGCACCAGTACGGGTACGGCGGCGTGTTGAGCGAACTCTACGGTGTCACCGACTGGGACTGCGATTTCACCGTCTATAAGGGGCAGGGGGACTGGCAGGCAGCGCTCGGCGTGACGGTCCGGGTTCCCCACCTCTCCTGGATGTCGATGGAGGGCGAGGCCAAGCGCGATTATCCGGCTTCGATCGCCTGGCAGTCCCCGTGGTGGAAGCAGTACCGGCTCATCACCGATCATTTCGCCCGGGTCGACGCCGCGCTGACCCGCGGCACGCCGCATGTCCGGGTCGGCGTGATCCATCCGATCGAATCCTACTGGATGGTTTACGGTCCGCAGGATCAGACCGCCCGCCGGCGGCAGCAGATCTCCGAAGGGTTCGAAAACACCGTCCGCTGGCTGCTCGACGGGCTGATCGATTTCGATCTCATCGCCGAGTCGCTTCTGCCCTCGCAGTGTCCGGTCCAGGTGGGGAAACATTTCATCGTTGGCCGGATGGCTTACAACCTGATCGTGGTTCCGCCGGGAATCACACTACGGTCGACCACGATCGACCGACTGGAGAGCTTCGCCGCCGCCGGAGGGCGGGTGGTGTTCGCCGGTGACGTGGCGGTCTGTTGCGACGCAGTTCTCTCCGACCGGCCGGCGAAGCTGGCGGAAAAGTGCCGCCGAATCGATTTCTCCCGCACCGCGCTGCTCGACGCGGTCGAGGAGTGCCGCGATCTCAAGGTGATCCGCCAAAACGGATATCCGGCAGAGCAACTTCTCTACCAGATGCGCCGCGATGGCGAAAAGCGGATCCTCTTCATCGCCAACACGGAACGGGCTGGAGAGGTCCACTCGCTCCAGGTGATGATCCGGGGCAGCTGGCAGCTGCGCTTCCTCGATACTCGGAACGGAGATATCACTCCAGTTGAAGCCCGGATCGAAAATGGCTGGACCGTGATCGAATACGATTTCGCCCCGCACGGCCATCTGCTGCTGGAGCTGCTCCCCGCGGCGGAGAGCGTCGGAAAACCGCTGCCGCGGATCGTCAGCACCGCGAAGGAGGTGGAGGCCGCCACTGTCGGATTTCTGCGCGGCACCATGCCGGTCACGCTCGATGAACCCAATGTGCTGGTGCTGGACCTGCCCGAATGGCGCCTGAAGGGAGAACCGGAATGGCGGCCGCGCGAGGAGATCCTCCGGCTCGACGACCAGGTGCGGGATCTTCTCGGGCTGCAGCGGCGCGGCGGCGCGATCGTCCAGCCGTGGGTGCAGCGCGCCGCCGACGAGGCAAAAGGAACCGTGGAACTGCGGTTCACCGTGGAGTCGACCGTCGATATCGCGAAATCTGAACTCGCCTTCGAACCGCCGGAACAATTCGAAATCGAGTGGGACGGGCAGCCGATCGTATTCCGCGACAGCGGATTCTGGACCGACGAGTGTGTCCGCAGAAGCGCATTCCCGGCGATCGCCGCCGGAAAGCATGAGCTGATCTTCCGCTGCGCCTACTCTGCCCGGACCGGTCTGGAGCGTTTCTACCTGCTTGGCGACTTCGGGGTGGAGCTCCGCGGCGACGAGGCGCGTCTCACCGCGCCGGTTCGTGAACTTCACTGGGGCGATATCGCATCGCAGGGGCTCCCCTTCTACGGCGGGAACGTCACCTATCACGCCTCCTTCGATCTCGCCGCCGGCGGCCCCTGCCGCCTGCGGATTCCGGGACGAATCACCCCCGGGAGCCGCATGCCGGAGGCGCTCCTCGACAACCAGACGGTCCGGGAGGTTCCATTCGCCGGATTTTCCGGCACGCTGGTCGGCGTCGCGGTGGACGGCAGGGTGGCCGGAGAGATCGCCTTCGCGCCGTTCGAGTGCCCGCTGGGTGAACTCTCCGCCGGGCGTCATGCGGTCGATCTCACGCTCTACGGTCACCGGGCGAATTCGTTCGGAGCGATCCATCTCGCCTTCCGGATCCCGTGGATCGGGCCGCAGGCGTGGCGGACTGAAGGAGATCAGTTCTGTTATGAGTACCGGATCCGGCCGCTCGGAATCACCATGTCGCCGCGCATTCTCCGCGGCTGTTGACTCCGTGTGGGAGCCATGCGGGGGGAACCGGTTTTTTTCGCCGAAACGCCCCCCTCCCTCCCTTTTTTTCTACAAAAAAGTAAAAAAACGCGCAAAATCACGAAAAAAATTTGAATTTTTCATCATTGTACTATACCGTATGTAAAGTAAAGGCAGTTCGGGTTAGTATGCCTTGACGAAAAACAATAAAAAAAGGGGTTCGATAATGGTATTCGTATATGGAGCATTGATGTTCCTGGCATTGGCCGGCATGATCGTGTGCAGCAAAAAGCAGAAAACCAATCCGGCCATGCAACCGGTCGCGTTCGTGCTCTTCATCGTCGTGGTGGCGGGTGCGATCATGCTGCTCAAAGAGATGGAAATCTTCGGCAACAGCAACAGCAGCCTGCTCAGCAATGAACTGAAGTTCTATTCCTCGCAGGGGTACAAGGTCGGCAAGTTCTTCTCGCAGAACAATGCCGGCAAGAAGGTCCTGTTCGTGGTCGAGCCCGAACTGGTCAACAGTGAGAATATCAAGGGGCTGGTCGATGCCTTCTCCGCTGGGTACGGCTCCAACAATGTCGTGATCGACACCGTCGTCCTCCCGGGCAACCAGGCCGAAGCGCCGATGCCGCTCTACATGATGATGAAGGCGAAGGATTTCGACGCGCTGCTTGAAAAGCATGCCGATGTCCAGATCGTGGTCAATACGATCGGCCTCCCGAACGATCTGCAGAAGATGAAATACTGGAAGGCCGGGAAGGAGAACCGCCCGGCACTCTTCCTGCTCGGCATGCCCTCCGGCCGGATCGACGGTCTTGCCGACGCAATCGCCAAGGGCGATATCGCCGGTGTCGTAACCTCTAACCCGCAGGCCAAATATGATGTCAAAGCTCCGAGCAATCCGGAAGAGGCCTTCGATATCCGTTATATCCTGATCAATAAGGATAACGTCGAACAGAACAAGG
>CAZPWP010000205.1:0-4802 GCA_964590295.1 uncultured Victivallis sp. | reverse complement strand
TTTTTTAAAGAGTGAGTTATTTTTCAGGCTCTCAGTGGAAAAATGCGCCGATTTTGCGAAGCTCGGCACGGAGATCAGCAGGATCGATCTCTCGCGGAGATATTCCGGCGGCGGCGGCGAGCGCCGCGGCCATTCCCGCCCCTTGGCCAGTGATGTAGCAGCCCGGAATCACCCGGATCGATGCCATCACGTTGCGGTCACAGCTCACGCAGCGGCCGCAGGTGAGCAGATTCTCCACGCCGCGCGGCAGCAGGATCCGGTAGGGAATGCCGTAGCTATCTCCCGGGCCGCATCGGAAGGAGCGGAAGAGTTTCTTGTGTGCGATCACCTCCTCTTTTCCGGGGCGGGAGGGATGGATATCCGCCGGGAAGTTGTAGCGGCCGATCTCATCCGGAAAGTCGCGCCGCGCCGCATAGTCGTCGCTGTTGAGCACGTAATCGCCGAGGATCCGCCGGGATTCGCGGATACCCAGCACCGAACCGGAAGCGGCGATTTCCGCATGTTCAAATCCGGCGATCCGGCGGCGGTAGAACTCCTCGTATTCAGCCAGCAGGCGGCGGTTTTCGATCACGCCGCGTGTCAGCGACCGTTCGTCGGTGGAGTCGACATCGAAAACGTGGGTGATGTTGCCGACCGCTGCTACGTTGGAGACCGGGAAAATGCCGGTGTGATGGAAGTCCGGTACGGAAAGTTCTCCGGCCTGGAACGCCTCTTCGAGTTTCGCGAGCATGTTGTCGTCGTTGTGGCTGAACGCGCCTCCCGCGCGGTAGGCGGCAAAGTCGACTCCCGCCCAGAGCGAGCAGAGGGTGGAGGGCATCACTTCGCCGTTTTCACCGCCGAACTCGAACGGCGCTCCGGCGAGCACGGCGAGCGTTCCGTCGCCGGTCGCGTCGAGGAAGAGCGGCGCCTTTACTGCAAAGTTCCCGCGCGGCGCACTGCAGAGAACCGCCTCAATCCGGCCGGATTCCACCACCGCGTCGATCATGCGGGTGTAATAGAGCACCTCGACGCCCGACTCCGTAAGCAGCTCTTCGTAGACGCGTTTGAGATGTTCGGCGTTGATGGTATTATGACGCTCAAAATTCCGGCGGGCGGCGAGCGCCTGCAGCCGGTCGATCACTTCGGTTCCGAATCCGGCAGGGAGGAAATTCACTCCATCTGTGCAGTTCATGAAAACCGGCACCAGTGCCGCGGTGCTCATGCCGCCCGGCATCGCCGTACCGTCGATCAACAGCACGTGTCCGCCCCGGCGGGCGGCGGTGACCGCGGCGGCGACTCCCGCCGGGCCCGCGCCCACGATGCAGATATCTGCAGTGTACTTGACCGGAATGCTGCGGGTGATGGAAATCTGTTTCATTTTTTTCTCCTGAATTTTGTCTTTTTCTTAGTATACCGGAACCCGATACATTTGACAATTCACTTTTCCGCAACTATTATATAAAAATCCACACCGGAGGCAAAATGAATCTGCGGGAAGAGATCGTGCTTTTTGAAAAAAGGCTGGACTGCCGGGTGGCATTTCACGACTTGACCGGCGAGATCACGGCGCTGGCGGAACCGGAGGAGCTGCCGCTGCATCACCTTGCCCCCTGCTGTGAGGCGATGCGCTCCCGCAGCCGGGAGTGCTACGAACGGTGCGTCACCTGCGACACCCGGCTGATTCAGCCGCACCTGGCGGCGGGGCGGCCGTTCAGGAAGCTCTGCCATGCCGGAGTATTTGAGATGGTGTTTCCGCTGATGAAGTTCGGTGCTCCGGCGGGGGTGATGTTTCTCGGCGTCTTCCGGGAGCCGGCGGGGGCGCTGCCGGAGGTGTTTCAGCCTCCGGAGAGGGAGGAGCTGCCGCCGGACCGGGAGCTGCCGCCGGATCTCTTCTGGTTCGGTGCGCTGTTTGCTGATTCGATCCGGCGGCGGCTGGAAGAACTTCCTGGGAGCAATTTACGCGGCGGCCGGGAGGAACAGATCCGCTGGTGGATGGAGCGTTATTTCCGCTCGCCCGTAGCCTCTCTCGAGAATCTGGCCGCAGAACTCGGTCTTTCGGTGTCGCGTACCAGCCAGCTGCTGCGCCGGGAGTTCGGCCGGACCTTCCCCGAACTGCTCAACCGGTATCGGCTCGACTGTGCGGCCGGAATTCTCGAGCGTTCGCTCCTGACGGTGGACGAGGTGGCGAAAATGGCGGGGTACCGTTCGGCGAACTACCTGCATCGCCAGTTTCGGAAACGGTTCAGGATGACGCCGGAAGAGTGGCGCCGCCATTCCGGCAAAAACAGTGTGCGGTTCTGATGTCGCCGCAGGAATAAGGAAAGAGGAGCAGTTCCATGAAAAAGGTCACCAGTCGGATGGTAGGCCCGCCGCCGGGGTTTCCCACGTCACGGTGTCGCGCGTTCACCTGGTCACCCGCGCCCGGGTGATCGAAACTGCGCGGCGGATGGGGTATCCGCTCGCTCCCGCCGACGGAAGGCGGACCGTCGCCATCATCATCTTTGAAATCAACCTTTTCGGCTGCCTCGGCAGTCTGCTCTCCTTTCTGCAGGAGGAGATATCGCTCCACGGGTACCGAGTGGAACTTATCTCCAGCAGAGATCTCGAACTGCTGAGCAGTCGGGCCATCGCCGGAACGATTTCGGTTTCGATCAACGACCATCTCAACGAGTTCTGGGGGGAGTTCAGCAATTTGCCGCTGGTTCGTCTCAATCGGCCGACTTGCCACCGGGAGAACATCTGCTCGGTCAGTTCCGACGGCATCGCCGGCATGGAACTGACGGTCGACTATTTGTTCCGGCAGGGGCATCGGAAGATCGGTTTCATCTCCGATGTCCACCGTGCCGACGAGAGGGTTTACACATCGCACCGGTACGAAGGATTCTGTGATGCGCTGCGGCGGCGGGACGTGGATGAGCCGGAGGTGTTCTGTTTCTTTCGGGATCAGGGGCGTTTCCCCGATCTGCGCCGCTGGGGCGAATGCGGAGTTACCGCGCTGATCGCGGCCGGAGAAACCAACAGCCTGTCGGTCGCGCAGCAGCTCAACAGCTTTCGCATCAAAGTGCCGGAGGAGCTCTCCGTCTTTTCCATGGAGTTTCCGGGAATCAGCGAACGGCTGATCCCAGCGCACACCACCCTGTCGCAGGACTTCCGCGGACTCGTCCGGGAGGCGATCACCCTGCTCGACCGGCTGATCGGTCGCAAACCGGTTGCCGGCGATGTCCGGGTCCCCTATCTCCTGATCGAGCGGGAAAGTGTGAAAACGCTTGTCTGACTCAGGCCTGCCTGGCCGGAGCGGCGTCGATCTCCGTCTGCAGTTTCAACGCGTCTTTCAGGTCGCCGATCAGAATGCAACCGACCAGTTTCCCCGCCGCATCGAAAAAGAGTTTGCGGAAGGCCCCGGTGTCGGGGGAGGTTTCCGATTTCGCTTCGGCCCCTTTCAGCACACCGGCGGAGAAGATTTTCAGCCCGAACACGTTGAGCCGGGCCGGGAACGCCTCCGGCTGGAAGGTCTCTTCTCCTCCGGTGAGGTTTGTTCCGGCAAGCGCACCCATCGCGCGCGCCGCACCGTAGAGCCCGTAGAGTGTCCCCTCCACCTCGGCGCAGTCTCCGGAGGCGAATACATCCGGCTGCGAAGTGCGGAGACGACCGTCCACCACGATGCCGCGGTTGCACTTCAACCCGGCCGCGGCGGCCAGTTCGATGTTCGCCCGCGTCCCGGCGGAAACCATCACCAGATCGACCGGAATCTCCTCTGCCTCGAGCCGGACTCCGGCCGGGGTGATCTCCTTGACGACCGCGCCGAATTTGAGCGTCAGGTTCGGAATCTTTTTAAGTTCGCGGAGGGCGACTTCGGCCGCTTCCGCATCGAGATTGCGCGGCAGAAGGGAGGCCCCGCCTTCGATCACCGTAACCGTGCAGCCCCGTTCCAGCAGGCTCTGGGCCAGTTCCAGACCGAGCAGTCCGCCGCCGATGACAACGACCTGCTTCACGCCGTTTTCCAGTCGGGTGCGGATGGTTTCCAGGTCGCGGAACTCCCGCAGTGACAGGACGTTTTCTCCGTCGATCCCCGGAATCGGCGGCAGAAAACAGCGGCTTCCGGTCGCCAGCAGAAGACGTTCGTAGGAAACTGTGCTCCCGTCGGAAAGCTGCACGGTTTTCGTCACACAGTCGATCGACTGCGCCGCAATTCCGAGGCGGACGTCGATTTTCTTCTCCTGATAGAACGATTCCGGCTTGATGTAAAACTGCGCATCCGGCAGCAGTGCGGCGACCATACCGGAGAGAGCGGGCCGACGGTAGGGCAGCTTCTTCTCGCGCGAGATGAGCGTGATTTCGCAGGGAACTCCGGCCTTCCCGGCGGAAAGTGCGGCTTCGAATGCGGCAACTCCGCCGCCGATAATGACGATCTTCATAAGACACCTCCGGTACATCCGATTTCTGTTATTGTATCGGCAATTAACTTAGCTTGCATATAAGACGCTTTCTGCATGAAATAATTTGGCGATATGACTAGGATTACGAGAAACATCATCCATGTACGCTTTTGCACATTCCTCTGTTTTTCCTTTTGCGCGTCCCGGCGGCTTATTGTTCAAATTTGAGGGGTGAATCCCCGGTGTTTCAAATATTCGCCAACCGTACGAATCGGCATGTCGATTCCAAACAATGATGGGATGTGCCATTTTACTGCCTGACGAGTCCGGAGCGCAAACGGAAGTTTCAGCTGATCCGGACAATGATCTATCAAATCTTTCCACAGCCATTTCATAGCATATGAAAAATTGAAAGGAGACGGCACATGATGCAACTTATATTTTTAA
>CAZPWP010000204.1:0-4812 GCA_964590295.1 uncultured Victivallis sp. | reverse complement strand
GCAGCGTGCGCAGCCCGCGGAAGACGCCGCCGGGCCCGAGGGTGTCGGAGACCACCTGATCGACGCCGTACTTCATCGGGATACTGTACTCCAGCTCCTGATGATGGATGGTGCCGCAGCGGAAGATGGTGATGACGTAGTCCGCGCCGCGGACCGCCTGCCGCAGGTCGGTGGTGATCTCGGGATGGAATTCGACATTGAGTTTCCCGGCGATCAGCCCGCCGACGGCGGCGGCGTTGGCAAGTCGCCCGGCGTCAATATCCATCAGGGTGACCTGATGGTGACGCAGCTCCTCATCGAGCAGGATATCCTTCATGAAATTCTGGGCGAAGATCACACCGCCGGCACCGATAAGAGCAATTTTCGACATGGCAGACTCTCCTTTTTTCTTGCAGTGTTGAATTGCATTTTTGCGATCCTGTGTTATACTATATCCTGTAAAAGGTCAAGTTGACAATAAAATTTTTGCGTTAAAAATAGAACTTTTGGTGCAAAGATCATGGAAGAGCGGAAACGCCGTCCCGGCAGGACCGGGCTCAACCGGGCCGACCCCAATACGTTGCAGAACATTCCGCTGCCGGTCTATCCGCGTTCCCTCGGTCATTTTCTGGTGCCGGGCGACTACGAGGAGCCGGTTCCGGCGGGAACGAAGAACTTCGTGCAGTTCTTCTGGTGCGTCGAGGGCGAAGGGGAGTTCGAACTGGACGGCGAACCGGTCCCGGTGCGCGCCGGCGACTGCTTCTACCATCTGCCGATGGAGCCGCACGTTCACCGTGCCCGTTCGCGGTGGTGGGAGTACCGCTGGATCGCCTTCGACGGCCCGTTTGCAAAAGAGTTCATGCTCGCCTATCAATACCCCCGCACTGCGTTTCACGCGGGCGGCTGTCCGCACGAGCTCTTTCTCGAACTGGAGACCTGGATGCGCGAAATGAGCCCCTACAGCTGGCGGCAGATGGTTTCGGTCATCTGCGCGGTGCTCGCCCGCGCGGGCGGAAGAAACGACGACACCACCCGCGAAGGCCGGGTGGTTAACGAGGCGATCCGCATCTGCCGGGAACGCTTCTCCGACCCCGATCTCAACATCAACCGCCTCGCCGACGAACTGACGATGGACCGCTCCACCCTGCGCCGCATCTTCAAGGCGAAGATGTGCATGACTCCCTCGGACTATCTGGCAAAGCTGCGGATCCAGCATGCGCTCTCGCTGCTGGAGCAGACCCGGCTGCCGCTCGCCGACATCGCCGACCGTTCCGGTTTTGCCGACGTCAGCTACTTCTGCCGGGTGATCCGCCGCGCCGTCGGCGTCACTCCCGGCAACTTCCGCGCCCGCTGACGGATCCCGTACCGTGGCTCCTCATCACGGTTCCGGCACGCAGCGGACAACTCTGACGTATCCGTGGAACGTGACCGGCTGCCCGCCTTTGACGGCAATGTTGCTCTGCGCCGCCTGCAGCTTGCCGACGACCGGCTGCATATGGGCGCCGGAGCGGGGCGCAGGCGCATTGTCCGGCAGCTTCTGACGGTTGGTCCGCCACGGCCAGAGAACAAACTTCCCCTCGGCGTCGCGCAGTTCGAAGTCACCGTTGATGATCTTCGCCCCCTCCAGGGTGATATCGTCCCAGGCGGTCATGCATTCGTTCCGGGAACCGTCTTTTCTGCTGCGGCACCCGGAAGCGATCAACGTCAACGTGATGACGCCGTCACTTTCAGGCGTAAAGCGGAACGTGAACGGCGCCCATTCATCATTCGGCAGCGCCGGAGTCGCGGCCCAGATCAGGTTCTCCTTCCCTTTCGCCCAATCCGGCCGTCCGCAGGAGTCTCCGGGGATCAGTTTGAGGCCGTCGGCACCGGTAACCATCACGTTGGAACCGTGACGGCCGTCGGGATTGATTTCGGGCGGCGCGGCCGTCTCCGCGGCGGAGGCCGACGGAAGTTTCCGGTTTTCCCGAAGATATTTGCGAAGCACCATCTCACGGGGATTGCCGGGAACACGATTCAGATTGTCGCGGTCGCTTCCAAGCTCCGGGTTCCAGCCGGGCCACTCCAATGCGGCGTGATAGAGCCAGTCCCAGCCGAGTTCCTCAAAGATGCTGATCGCATCATCGAGCCACTTCTCGGCGCCGGGCGCCCAGCGGATGCAGCTGAACTCACTGACAAACATATGCACGTTATAGGCCTTCTGAAATTCGATCGCGGGGCGGAGATCCTCCAGCAACCGTTCGCGATTCCACTCCCTGCCCTCGACTGTGCCGGGATAGGCGACGGGATCCCCGGTGACTTTAAAAAGGTTCTGATGGGTCACCCCGAACGGCGCATAAAAATGCACCGCGTAAACCACGTTCTTCGCTTCGATCGGACGAAGCCGGTCAAATGCGCGCAATCCCCACCACTCCTCCGGCTGAACAATGATGGTACGTTCCGGATCGATCCGGTTGATCGCCCTTGCCGCCATTCCCATCAACTCCTCGTAATCCGGACACCCTTCGGCCACGGGAACGCGCAATACCGACTCATTGAGCAATTCAAAAGCCCAGATGCTTTTTTCTCCCCGGTAACGCGTTGCAACCGTCTCCCAGAGTTTCACGAATTTGTCGGCATACCCCGGGCGAAGATAGTACAGTTCGGTGTTGCCCTGTTCCGGATCGCGCCATTTCCGACGGGGAACAAACTGGAAAATCACATACGCCCCGGTCGGCTTGATCTGTCTGACCCACTCATCCCACTGCAGGAGCTGTTTTTCCAGTTCGGCCACCAGTTCCGGTTCGGGCAAAGCGGGATCCGGCATCGCGATGGAGGCCTTGAGCACATTGACGTTCCAGTCGGAGACAAGACGACCGACGTGGCCGTCACGAAGTGCGTTGTCACAGGTGTTGAAGCCGCGCAGCCGACCAAGTGCATGCCCTTTGTAGACCGCACCGCGCTCCGCGGCCGCTGCAGCGGCGCGCGGCGGAACGGCAAGTTTGATCTCGAGATTGCGGAATCGGGCCGTTCCGGCGTCGCTGATGATTCCGAGCGTCACGCTGGCATCCTTCATGTTGAACGGGACCCGGCTCCGCAACGTGAAGCGCCGATCGGCGAACGTCCCGTGTATGCCGTTGACGGAATACGAGTAGGCGCCTGTTCCGGTATTGTAATTGAGAGCAAACCGGATCGATTCCCACGGGGCCTTTTCGCGAGGCACTCCATCCGCTTCCATCTCGACAGAGAGTTCGACTTCGTATCCCGGGTATGGCGTCAAAGGGCCGGCGACGCCCCGGGTGACGATATGAGCCTTCTTTTCACTTTTGATCTGCCTGCCGAACACATCCCGCCCGACCGCGGCCCGGTCACCGCCGTCACCGGCGGTGACAATCAACGTATTGTCGGAAAATCGAGCAGCTTCGGATCGACTCCAGTGACCAGGCCGGGAAAAATCGTCCCGGAAGATCACCTCTCCGATTTCGGCGGCGCCGGCTGCCGCGACCAGGAGACTCGCGGCAAAACAACATGGGGAAAAGAAAAGATTCATGATGAAAACACCTTCCTGTTACTTTTTGCGCCACTGGCTGTCAAATTTGGTCCCGGAAGAATAACTGGAGACGTGTCCGTCAAAGAACAGGAACGGACTTGTCCCCCCGTGCCGATAGGGAGCTCCCAGCGCAATCGGCGAGAGAGTGGCGGGGTTGTTGGTATACTCCGGCATCGGGTAGGTATCACAGCGAAACACCTCTCCCTCCAGACTGTAATCCCCGACGGATTTCACCGCAAGTTCCACGTAAAGCACACTTCCCGGCAATGTCTGGTTCACTTTCTTGTAAATCTCGCTGTTGACCGCGAATTGCAGCCCTCCCCAGCGGCCGTTGATCGCCGTACTGGGAATGCTGGTGGTCTGCCACGAACAGACGCTGCCGATGTAATTGGTCAGAATCTTCAGTTGCCCGACTTTCTCCTGATCGGACTGCAGACGCGAAAAATCTTCGGAGGGGCAGGTGAAGAACTGGGAAGCCGATGTGGTGTCAGTGGGATTCGTCAACCTTTTCCCGAGATAAGGGGCGAGACATGCCGTGATGAACGCCCTGCGGTTTCCGGTGTAAACGCTCAACGGCCAGACATCCCGACTGTCCATCGAATAAGAGAGCGTCGCGGTTCCAACCGATCTCAGATTGTTCACACAAGTGGTCTGGCGGGCCTTCTCACGCGCCTTGTTCAACGCCGGCAACAGCATCGAGGCGAGAATTGCGATGATCGCTATAACTATGAGCAATTCGATAAGCGTAAACCAACGACAGATCTTCATGGTCAAATCTCCTTCCATGTTAGGTTTTGTCAAGCCACTTTGGTGGCTTTTTCCCTGTTTTTATATTGGGAGCCAATTTCAAAACGACAGGATCTTTCCTGTTAATAACTCGTTTTCTCCTGCGTCAAGCTCATCTTGACGCCTCTGAGACGACTTTTCTCTCAAAAAGCCGTAAAAAATCAGGTTTTTGTGCGTGAACCTTTCCTGTCTTCTCTTTCCGTCCTTGAAGAAAGGGGTGCATTACACCTGTTATTTATATTATGCATAAACCGCTGTTCAAAGCAAGAGCAATTTCCGGAAAAAACTGTTTTTTTTCGCCTCTTCGACGGTTCTTGACAGAAATGAACGTATTTTGAGAAAAACGCCGCGATGAAATGGAAAAAGGCCGACATCGCCCTGATTGTTTCTTGAGCAAGACAGCAATAAGGAGGTTGCGATGTCGGTTCATCTTTCCTGTACACAGGTAAGCGCCCGGCGAGTTCCATGGCGAGGGGGAGACGGGCAGACTGCCGAAGCGAAACAAGAGATGCGGGAGC
>CAZPWP010000203.1:0-4824 GCA_964590295.1 uncultured Victivallis sp. | reverse complement strand
TTGAAGAATAGAATTCCATGTGCCATTATAAACCAGAGCAAATCAATGCTCATTGACAAGACATCCATTCTTTCACAAAAATGGGGACCATAACCATTAGTTGAATTCCGGCATGGCGATATGGAACTTCACCCCGGCGGCCTTTTCCAGGCCGGCGAGATAGTTCGCGAAGATCTCATATTTCCGCCGCTCACGCAGATAGGCCATCAACTCTTCCCGCACCTCCTCGTAGCTGTGCTGACGGTTTTGCTGAGCGGCGTCGCGGCGAATCAGATGGATTCCCGCCTCAGTCTCCACCGGTTCCGGCGTGATCTCTCCCGGGCGGAGCTTGACCGCCGCCTCCTCATAGGCGGCATAGACCTGTTTCCGGTTCGCTTCGAAGGGGGCGACCGGTCCGGAGAGCCGCCCGTCCGGCCGGAGAGCGCAGGTGGCGGCAAGCGTGTTGAAACGGCCGGGATTCTCTTTGAGTTCGCGCGCGAACTTCATCATCTCGCTGCGGGCCGCCTGTTTCTCCTGCTTCGTGCGCGCGTCCAGCATGATCTGCGTGGTGCGCACACCCCGCGAAGAGTCGCCGAACCGGAATCCCGAGCGATTGGAGTTGTAGAAGTTGCGCGCCTCCTGGTCGGTGATCTTCAAATTCGCCTTCGCCAGCACCACCTGGTGGAAGAACGCATCGGCGGCCGCCTGCTTCTGGATCCCCGGATTGCGGCTGATCCGGTCGAGGAACTCGTCGAAGCTCTTCTCCTTGCGCATCACCTCGACCGCGATCGCCTTGACGGTCTCCTCCGGGAGCGCGGCATACTTCTCCCGGAGCATCGCGCGGGTGCGTTCCGCCGACGGGACGAATCCCGCCTTCTTCTGCGCCTCGGCGAGCAGCCGCTCGTCAATCATCCCCTTGAGCAGGCCGGGAGCGGTGCGGGCGGCGGAAACCCGGCTCCATTTCTTCAGATCCGGCTGGGCGGCGAGCGCGTAGCGGACAAACTCCTCGCGGGTCACTTTTCCACCGCGAAACTCCGCCATCACCGCCGGAAACTGCCCCCAGATCGAATCCCTGTCGAGATTTTCCGGAATTTTCGGCGTGGGTTTCGCAACGGACTTCGTGGAAACGGCGGACCTGGCCGGAACAGCGGGTTTCACCGGAGCAGTCGGTTTTGCCGAGTCGGCGGCCTTCACCGTCTCCCGCGTCGGACTCTGCGAAGGGGCCGCGACAACGCAAAACGCCGCAGCGACAAGCATGATCGCCGGCCATAATCTCATATCGCTTCCCCCCCTGTCGTCGCTCCCCGCCCCCGGGACCGGAGAGCCGAAAACGGCCGACGGAAGCGGACTTCCGCCGGCCGGACCATCAGCAACTGTGCTTCACTTCGCCGCCGGCGCCGCTGCGGCACCGGAGAGCGCAGGAACTTCCAGCGGCATCGTGTACTTGACCTTGTGCTCCTTCTCGAGCTTCTGGATGTACTCAAGGAATGCCTGCTGCTGCTTGCGGCTCTTGAGGAAGGTGGTCAGCTGCGGCTTGACCGTCTCAAACGGCATCACCGTCGGCCCCTTCGCCGGATCGCGGCGAATGATGTGATAGCCGAACTTGGTCTTGACCGGACCGGCGAGTTCGCCCACCTTCAAGTCAAACGCGGCTTTTTCGAACTCCGGCACCATCTGGCCTTTGCCGAAAGCACCGAGCGAACCGCCCTGACGGGAGCTCGGGCACTGGCTTTGCGCCCGTGCGGTCTCTTCGAACTTCTTCGGATCCTTCTTGAGGTCCGCCATGATCTTCGTCGCCTTTTCCAGCGCGGCCTTCATCTCCTCCGGCTTCGCCTTGTCCTCTTCGGCCATGATGAGGATGTGCGAAGCGCGAACCGTATCCGGCTGATCGGCCGGTTCGGTGAACTGCGCGGCCTTGTTATCCTCGTAGTATTTCCGGACCTCGCCATCGGTGACGTGGACCGTCTTCATCACGTTCTTCTCCAGAAACTCGCCGATGGCGACATCCTTCTGAACCTGCGGATTCTTCGCCTGCTCGTCGAGCAGCTTATCGAGGTCCTTTCCGGACTGCGCCATCTGCATATTGAGCATCTCAAGCTGCTGCGGGTTGAACGATTTGAACCGCTCGTTGAGCTTCGCCTTCGCCATCTCATAGGAGGGCTTGATCCCCGCTTTCTCCACCTGCGCGGAGATCAGCTGATCGAGCACCATCTGCTTGACCAGCGTCGGCGCCTCCTTGCGGAGCATCTCGGCAGTCAACCCTTCCGGAACCTTGCCGTCCGGAATGCTTTTGAGCAGGAACTTCACAAACTCGTCCTTGCTGACGGCTTTGCCGTCCACTTCGGCGACGGTCGCCGGAATCAGCTTCCAGACATCTTCCGGCGCCTTCTTTTCATCCGACTTCGCGGTCGGAGCGGCCTTCGTCGGAACCGGGTTGGCCGCACTTTTCGCGGCCTCCGCGGCACTCGTGGAAAACGTCACCGCACCGGCGGCGAACAGCGACAACATCCATCGATTCTGTCTCATTTCTTCTATTCTCCTCAAGGTTAAGCGGGCGGCCCGCCGGCCGCGCCGTCATGGTGTGCATTTCGCTTTTATTTATCCGTTCTCCGGAAGAGACCAGCCGGAAGCGGATACGATTATTGGAATACATATATACACCAAAAATGTTTTTTTTCAAATCGGATTCAGCCGAAAGCGGAGAAATATCGAAAAAATGTAATCCGCCGGCAATCCGCCCGCCCCCGCGGTCAGCGGCAGAAAAATGCGCCGATCACCGCGGAAGCCGGCAGCAAATACATGAAGGAGATCTTCGTCCGCAGCATAATCACCGTGGTGGCGGCGGCGATCAGCAGCGCCGCCGGGCGGATTCCGATTTCGCTCCAGAAGCCCCCCCCCTGCAGTTTTCCCCACGGGATCTCACAGGTGAATACCGAGAGTTCCGCGAAGATCACCGCGGCCGAGAGGATCAGGCCGAAAGCCGCCGGCCGCATTCCGGTGAGAAATCCCTGCACCGCCAGGCTCGACTCCCACCGTTTCAGCAGCCGGATCGCCAGGATCACCAGAATCATCGCAGGCGTAATCATCCCCGCCGTGGCGAGAATCGCTCCCGCCACCCCGTGCTGGGTATATCCGACGTAGGTGGCGGTGTTGATCCCGATCGGTCCGGGCGTCGCCTGCGCGATCGAAAGCAGATTGGCGAATTCATCCGGCGCGAGCGGTTTTCCCGGCCCGACCAGTTCGGCGGTGAGCAGCGGAACAAGCATGTAGCCGCCGCCGAAGCAGAGCAGCCCGAACTTGAAGAACACCCAGTACAGTCCGACAAGCGAAATCATTGTTCCGCCCTCTTCTTCCCCCGGCTGCGGTGAGTGATCCGGTCGACCGCCACCTTCGCCAGTCCGGCGGCGATGGCGCAGACGATCAGCCACGCGGGTCCCACCTTGAACACGGTCAAACCGAGGAAGCAGCCGAGGGCGACGATCCAGCCGAACGGATCGACCACCGCCTTGCGCCGCATCTTGAGCGCGGTGACGATCACCATGCCAACGATGCAGCCGATGATCCCCTTGAACGCCCCCTGCACCGCCGGGGTGTCGATCGTGCTCTGAATGCTGGAGATTCCAGCGGCGATCAGCATGATGATGACCAGCGAGGGCAGCACCGAGCCGACCATCGCGGTGAACGCTCCGGCGTATCCGCCGATCCGCCAGCCGACGTAGATCGCCGAGTTGGTCGCGAGGATCCCCGGCACCGTCTGGGTGATGGTGATCATTTCGAGCACATCATCCTCGGTGAGCCATCTGCGGCGGCGGACGAACTCCTCCTGCGCCGCCGCGATGATCGCATAGCCCCCGCCGATCACCAGCGAGGAGATCTTCACGTAGGCCCGGAAGAGCACCCAGGCGCGGCGGAGCGGAGAAACCCGGCGGAAATCCTCCACCGGCGGAATCGGTTCGTCAGACATCGGAACGCTCTTCCATCAGAAACTTCAGCCCCTCGACGATCCAGTGATCCCAGAACTCCCACGTATGGGAGCCCGGCCCTTCCTCATACCGGAACCCGGGATAACGCAGCGCTTCAAGATGATCCCGCAGCGCCCGGTTGGCCTTGAGCAGCCCGTCTTCGGTGCCGCAGACCATCATCAGCCGCGGCGGCGACGCGAGTTTCACCGTCTCCTCCGCCAGCGCGAAAAGATCGTTGCGGTTCGGAATCAGATCCGCCACCGTTCCGAAGATCCGCGCCGCCTCCTCCCGGTCCATCCGGCAGTTGCCGAGCCAGGTGCGCACATCGGCGACCGAGGAGAGCGCGACGGCCGCGGCGTACCGCTCCGGCAGCCGCAGCGCACACTTAAGCGCCCCGTAGCCCCCCATCGAAAGCCCGGCGGCAAAGGTCTCCTCACGCCGGGTGCTGATCGGGAAAAACGAGGCGGCGATCGCGGGCAGCTCCTCCGTGAGCATGGTCCAGTAGCGCGGCCCCTGCATCATGTCGGTGTAAAAACCGCGTTCGCCGTTCGGCATGACCACCGCCAGTTCATATTCGGCGGCGTACCGTTCAATTGCGGACCGACGCGACCAGATGGTGTGATCGTCGCTCAGTCCGTGCAGCAGGTAAAGCACCGGATACCGGCGGTTCCCGCCGCCGGAGCTCATCATGCCGATCTGGGTGGTCACCTTCTGCGGCAGAATGACGTTCATCGAACAGGCCCGCCCGAGAACATCCGAATGAAAAGAGCATTGCAGAAATGCCATCGTATCTCTCCTGAAAACTAAAAGTTATTGTCCCAGATTTTGGTTATTGTCCCAAATTTTGTGAAGGAATGGATGTCTTGTCAAGGAGCATTGATTT
>CAZPWP010000202.1:0-4885 GCA_964590295.1 uncultured Victivallis sp. | reverse complement strand
CGATCCGCGAAAACGACCGGCAGGTTCCGATCAACCCCTACGGTGAATCCAAGCTCTGCTTCGAGAAAGTTCTCAAGTGGTACCGGGAAATCTACGGCATGAACTACGCCGCGCTGCGCTACTTCAACGCCGCGGGCGCCACCCCGAACTTCGGTGAGGATCACCGCCCGGAAACCCACCTGATCCCGCTGATTCTCCAGACCGTGCGCGGCAAGCGTGAAAAACTGATGCTCTTCGGCGACGACTACGATACGCCGGACGGAACCTGCATTCGCGACTACATCCACATTCTCGACCTCGCCCAGGCGCACGAGCTGGCGCTCTCCGCACCGGAGAGCGGTCACTACAACCTGGGAACCGGCAACGGACTGTCGGTCAAGGAGATCATCAACGCTGCGGAAGAGGTGACCGGCCTCAAGGTCAAATACGACATCTGCCCGCGCCGTCCCGGCGATCCCGCCCGGCTGAGCGCCTGCAGCGAACGGGCGCGCACGATGCTCAAGTGGCAGCCGAAGTATGAATCGGCCCACGACATCATCGAATCCGCCTGGAAGTGGCAGCTCAAGCATCCGGAAGGCTACGCGAATTGATCTGGCACGAGCTCGGCCCCTTTACGATCTTCGACGTGGAGACCACCGGAATGAGTCCGCAGAACGACCGAATCGTCGAACTTGCGGCGGTCCGGGTCGATCGGGATGGATCTCTCACCCGGTTTCAGTCGTTGATTCATCCGGGCCGACGGATTCCATCCCGGGCGGTTTCGGTCCACCACATCACCGATGAGATGGTGGCCGGAGCGCCCCGTTTCGCGGAGGTGGGCAGAGCGTTTCTCGAACTGGCGGAGGAGAGTACGCTGGTGGCACACAACGCCTTCTTCGACCTCGGATTTCTGCAGGAGAGCCTGGCGCGGACCGGGCTGCCGCTGTGGCGGGGCAAGACGCTCGACTCCCTGCGGCTGGTGAAGAAGACCCATCCGGGGCTCGTCTCCTACAGTCTGCAGAGTCTGCGGGTCTTCTTTCAGCTGGAAAGCGATAAATCGATGAACGCTCACCGCGCCGCCGCGGACGTCGAGTGGACGAGACAGGTCCTGGGAATCAGCCTCACCGAAGCATTGAAACGCTGCGGCAGCTGAATCGCGGCACACGGTAGAAACGACGGAAATTTACATGGCCGACAATGTACTCTGGGCCGCGGAGGAGCTATCTCTCTCCATCGGGCGGCAGACACTTTACGACAACACGGAGTTCTCGATCTCCGGCGGGGAACGGGTCGGACTGATCGGGCGGAACGGCAGCGGCAAATCCACGCTGTTTCGCCTGATCACCGGCGAGGAGCTCCCCGGCTGCGGTTCGATCACCCGTGCGCGGGAACTGCGGGTGGCGCTGCTGCCGCAGGAGTTCCGGCTCGACGGCGGCCGCACCATCGCGGAAAACGTCGTCGAAGGCCTCGCCTGGTTCCGGGAACTGCAGCATAAATTCGAAACGATTTCGGTCAGCTCCCCGGAACACGCCGCCATCGACCACCAGCTGATGCTGCACGACGGTTGGAACCTCGACAACAAGCTCGATCTCGTACTGGAAAAACTCGGCCTCAACGACCGGGAACGGCTCTGCGGCACCCTCTCCGGCGGCGAACAGCGCCGGGTGGCGCTGGCGCGGGCGATCGTCGCTGAACCCGATCTGCTGCTGCTCGATGAACCGACCAACCAACTCGACGTCGGCACGGTGGAGTGGATCGAAACCTTCCTCGCCGACTACCGCGGCAGCTGTCTCTTCATCACCCATGACCGCTGTTTTCTCGACCGGATCTCCACCCGGATCGTCGAACTTTCCCACGGGAAGTTCTACAGCTGTCAGGGCAGTTACGCCGACTTCCTCGCCGCCAAGGCGGAGCGGGAGACGCGCGAAGACATCGCCGAGGAGAAGCGCCGGAGCTTTCTGCGCTCCGAAATCGAATGGGTCCGCCGTTCCCCCAAGGCGCGGCTCAAGCGCAACCTCGGCAGAATGAAACGGTTCGATGAGATCGCCGCCCGTTCCGGCCCGGTCCGGGACTCCGACATGGAGCTGTTGATTCCGGCGGCCTCCCGGCTCGGCAACAAGACGGTCGAGCTCAAAAACATCTCGCTCTCTTTCGGGGAGCGGAAGATCATCGATGACTTCAGTTTCGAGTTCGAAGCCGGCTCCCGCATCGGGATCGTCGGGCCGAACGGCATCGGCAAGAGCACGCTGCTCAAGATCATCACGGGCGCCCTGGTTCCGGACTGCGGCGAGGCGATTGCGGCGCCGACGGTGGAGTTCAATTACATCGACCAGTCGCGGTCGGTGCTCGATCCGGAAAAGAGCGTCCTCGAGGAGATCGGCGAAGGAGTGGAAAACGTCCAGCTCGGCATCGAAAAAATTTCGGTCTGGGGCTACCTCAAGCGGTTTCTCTTCGAAGACGAGCGGATCAATACGAAGATCAAATACCTCTCCGGCGGCGAACGGGCGCGGCTGACGCTGGCGAAGATCCTCAAGCGGGGCGGAAATTTTCTGATTCTCGACGAGCCGACCAACGATCTGGATCTGTCGAGCCTGCGGCTGCTGGAGGAGGCGCTGCTCTCTTACGGCGGCTGCCTGGTTGTGGTCAGCCACGACCGCTACTTCCTCAATCGGGTCTGTACCGGAATCCTCACCTTCGATCCCGGCGGGAAGATCGTCTACACCCCCGGGGATTATGATTACAGTCTGGAGAAGCGGCGGGCAAGACGGGCCGCCTCCGAACCGGTTCAGGTCCGGGAAACGGCAAAAATTTCCGCAGCTCCCTCCCTGGCGCGCACACCTCGGAAGCTCTCCTTCAAGGAGAACCGCGAACTCGAAGGGATGGAGGAGGCGATCATCGCCGCTGAGGGGAAAATTGCCGAAATCGAAGCCTGTTTCGGCGATCCGGACTTTTTTGAAAAATACGGCAGCCGTTCCGCTGAACTTCAGCGCGAACTGGACACTGCCCGTGTCGAAGCTGCCCGCCTCTATCAGAGGTGGGAGGAGCTGGAAAATAAACGAGCAATGCTGGAGGGAAAATGAAGATGGAGAAGCAGAAGGATTTCAGCCGGAAAACCGTCTGGCCGGGCAGCACACAGCTCGCCCCGGTGCCGGTGGTTCTGGTCGGCAGCGGCGACGGAGAAAAATATCCCTGGGATCTCATCACCATCGCCTGGGCGGGCACGGTGAACAGCAATCCGCCGATGGTGTCGATCTCGGTCCGTCCGGAACGGCACTCCTTCCCGGCGATCCGGGATCTGGGAGTTTTCACCATCAACATTCCTCCTGCCTCGCTGGCGAAGACGGTCGACTGGTGCGGCGTCGTCTCCGGGCGCGATCATGACAAGATCGCCGAACGGCATCTTACCGCCGTCGCCGGTGACAAGGTGTGCGCGCCGGTTCTGGCGGAGTGTCCGCTCGCACTGGAGTGCAAGGTGACGCAGTCCATCGACCTCGGCAGCCACACCCTCTTTCTCGCGGAGGTTGTCGCGGTGCAGGCGGCGGAGGAGCTGATTGACGCGAGCGGCAAGTTCCACATCGACGACACCGGGCTGCTCGGCTATGCGCACGGTCACTACTATGAACTGGGCAAATGCCTCGGCCACTTCGGCTATTCGGTCCGCAAAAAAAACGGCCCGACGATCCGGCGCTGACGACGAAAGGAGGCCGGAATATGAACGACGCACTCTGGAAACTGCTCTCGGAATCCCGGAACAGCATCGCCTTCACCGGTGCCGGCATCTCCACACTCTCCGGAATCCGGGACTTCCGGGGAGCCAACGGCGTCTATCTTCAGCCCTGGCACGGGAAACAGGTCGAGGAGATCCTCTCGCTCGACTGCTTTCTCGAAGATCCGGGACTCTTCTACCGCTGGGCGGAGGAGTTCATCTACCGGCTCGACGATTTCCGCCCCGCCGCGGTACACCGCGCGCTGGCCGGACTGGAAGCACACGGCATGCTGCACTGCGTCTACACCCAGAACATCGATCTGCTGCACCAGAAGGCGGGTAGCCGGAAGGTGTACGAACTGCACGGCAGTCCGGCGCACCACCACTGCCTGCGCTGCCGGAAGGAATTCGGTTACGCCGAAGTCGCGCTGCGGGTGCTCGCGGGCGAGGTGCCGCACTGCCCCTGCGGCGGCGTCATCAAGCCGGATATCGTCTTCTACGGCGAATCGCTCGACAGCGACCTGCTCGATCAGGCGTTCCGAGAGATGGAGGAGGCGGAACTTCTGCTGGTGCTCGGCAGCAGTCTCACCGTCCAGCCGGCGGCTTCGCTGCCGCTGGCGACCCGGAGCGGCGGCGGAAGAATCGTGATCGTCAACGCCCAGCCGACACCGCTGGATGGATATGCGGCGCTCCATTATGACGACCTCTTCGAGGTGTTCGATGATCTGGAACACCGTCTGGCGGAGTTGTAGCCGCCGGATTCGACAGCCTGAAAGCGGGGTGCGGATTTCTCCTCATCCCGCTTTTTTCAGTGCGCCCGGCATGGCGTACGACTACCGGGGGAAACCCGACAGGGGGAAGGCTGCAGCAACTGGACTTTGGCGTCATCCGCGAGGATGAATCAGAAGGAAGTCCACAGCAAAGCATTGGCCCGACGAACAGGAAGCCGATATAAAGAGCCTGAAAGAACGTTTCCGACCTGGCAGAGGTCAACGAATCGACGTGACAGCAGCGGGAGTCAATCCCAAACGAACCGGCTGGATCAATTCCTTCCTCTTGACGGAAGTCAAGAACATATTTGAAGAGCTTGACGGTTGGCTGCGACGGCGGTTCCGCGACCGGATCCGGCGGCAATGGAAGAAAAACTTCCGTCGTCAACGCGGCGGCATCGCTCCGGACCGGGCATGGAAAAGCGCCGGG
>CAZPWP010000201.1:0-4890 GCA_964590295.1 uncultured Victivallis sp. | reverse complement strand
ACCAGCTGATCAACAACGGCGAGTTCGTGCTGAGCGGCGACGAGAACTTCTTCTTCGCGGTCGACAACCGGAACAGCTTCTCGATCACCGGGAACGACAACGGGATCATGTCGCTCTCCAACACCGGCGTCATCCACATCGACGGCAGCGACAACAGCTTCGGGTCGATCAGCAACACCGGCAGCGGCGTGATCTACCGGGACGGCGTGATGTGGATGGTCTCCGGCGTCGGCGCCGTCGGCGACAGTTTCCCGGGCGAGGACAACCTGAACTTCTCCTCGCTTGCCATGCTGCTCGGCAACAAGCTCCGTTCGGCGGAGCTGGAGGATCTCTACCTGGCCGGCGACGGCTCGCCGTTCGTCCGGCGGCGGAGAATCGACCGGATTCCGGACGGCGTCGACGATCTCGGCCTGGCGCTGGAGACGGAGTTCGACGAGCTGGAACTTGGTCTGCTCAACGATCTCTCCGCCTTCGACGGGGTGGAGTTCTCGGAGGAGGAGTACGCCGACATTATGGAATCCGCCACCCCCTTCACCGACGCGTTCGACAGGGCGATCGCCGAGATGGTCGCGATCTAAGCCGGGCGGGGGTGGGCGCTTGAAACGGTTTTTTCTCTTCCTGCCGGCCGCGCTGTTCGCCTGTTCGGCCGCCGCGGCGGCCGAGGCGCGGACGGTGCCGGCGGTGCTGTTCCCGTTCCGGGAGGCGGAGATCGCCGCCAAGGTCGACGGCACCGTCCGGGAGTACAAATTCCGGATCGGGGAGCGGTTCAAGGCGGGCGACACGCTGCTCGTGCTGGACGACACCCGGTACCGGATCGAAGCGGAACGCATGGCCGCGCTCGCGGAGGAGGCGAAGGTGCAGGAGCAGTTCGCCGAGGAGGCCTGGCTCGCGCAGAAGAGGCTCTTCGATGAGGAGTTTCAGAGCAAGCTGGAGCTCAAGCGCCGCGAGACCGAGGCCGCCACGGCCAAAGCCCGCCGGAAGGTCGCCGACGCCAACCTGGCGGAGAGCCGGCTCCTGCTCGGCTACTGCACGCTCAAGGTTCCGTTCGACGGGAAGATCGAAGCGGTCCTCTGCCGCGAACACGAGACGGTCCGCGCGGGGCAGCCGCTGTTCCGGGTGATCGACGACAGCAGGCTGCTCGCGGTGATGAACGTTCCCGTCGCGATGACGCCGGAGGTCGGCGCGAAGATGTGGTTCGGCTTTTCCGGGAACCGCATTCAGGTGGAGGGGACCGTGTTCGAGGTCTCGCCGCGCGCCGATCACCGTTCCGGCACGGTCGAGGTGAAGGCGCTGATCGTCAATCCGGAGGGCAGGCTTTCCGCCGGGCTGACGGGAGTTCTGATCGATGGAACATGATCCGCAAAGCGAATGGTCCAACCGGCTGAAAGCCTTCGGGATGATCCTCAAGCTCGGGGAGGACCTCTTCGCCGCGCCCGACTTCGCCACCGCCTGCGGCATGGCGGTCAACAGCCCCCGGGCGCTGCTGCAGTTCAAGCGCGCCGCCATGCTGGAGCTCTCCGGCGGCCGGGCGCGGGTGGTCGCGCAGTACGCCCAGGTGGCGGTCAACCGCAACTCCGACGTCGCGACGCTGCAGAGTTCGCTCTGCGAACGGCTCGACCTTTCGGAGACGCCGCTGACGCTGTCGGCGGCCGACGCGCCGGACCTCGACCCGGAAGCCGGCGACGCCCTCTCCCGGCTGCTCGGCGAGCGGGAGAGGATGATGATCTTCCGGCTCGAGCCGCCCCCCTTCCTCGGCAGCGTCGGCTTCCGGCTGGTCTGGATGCTGGAGTTCGTCGACGAGATCCCGAAGTACGCCGCCAACGCGGCGGGCATTCTGGCGCGCAACTACGGCGCGGCGCTCTACAGCCACCGCTGCTGCCGGGTCTCCGCGCGGACGCGGCTCCGCCGGGCGCTGCGGCCGCGCCGGGTGGCGCTCTATGCGGCGGCGGCGCTGCTGGCCGCGCTGATGTTCCTCCGGGTGCAGGAGTCGGCCAACGCGGAGTTCGAGGTGCGCCCGCCGCGGACGGTCAGCGCCTACGCCTGGTTCGACGGGCCGATCGCCCGCTGCTACAAGCAGGACGGCGACCGGGTTGAGAAGGGGGAGCTCGTCGCCGAATACGACGCCGCTCAGCTCGCGTTCCGGCTGGCCAACGCGGAGAGTCAGGCGCGGGAGATCGAAAAGGAGCTGGATCTGGAACGGAGCGCCGCCTTTTCCGACCGGACCCGGCTCGGCCGGGTCCAGCTGATCGAGGCGCGGCTGAACGGGGCGCGGGTCGCGGTGGAGGAGGCGAAGTGGTACATGGCGCACGCGAAGCTCACCGCGCCGGAATCGGGGACGCTGGCGCTGGCCGACGGGCGGGCGGAACTTCTGACCAACCGGGCGGTGCGGACCGGGGACCGGATCTTCGACGTCTACGCCGGCGACGGCGCGGTGGCGGAGATCCTGGTCAACGAACGGGACAGTTCCATTCTGCAGGGCACGCCCGAGGTGACGCTGTTTCTCTACACCCGGCCGGAGGCGGCGATCCCGGGCCGGGTGCTGGCGGCGGGGAACTACCCGGAGCTGACCGAGCAGCGGGTCTACTGCTACCGGGTGCGCGCGGCGATGGAGGGCGCCGGCACGCTGCGCTACGGCATGCGCGGGATCGCCAAGCTGCGCGGCGAACGGGTCGCGCTCGGCTACTACCTCTTCAAGAACCTGGTCATCCACCTGCGTCGGATCTGAGATGAGAACCGGAACACTGCGTCAGGACATCGAGCTGATCCGGCCGGGCGCCCACGGCAATGATCCGATGCTCTTCGATCCGCTTTCGGAGAACTACTTCCGCATCGACGCCAGCACCGCGCTGATGATCAGCAAACTGGACCGGGACTGCGAGATCGACCGTTTCGTCGAGCGGCTGAACAACGCCGGGCTCTCCGTCACCGAGGCGGAGGTGATCGAAGTGCTGCACTTCCTCCGGCAGAACCATCTGCTCGCCCCCGAGTACGGGGAGTACGAAGCGAAAAAGCGCCGTCTGGAGCAGGTCCGCCGGGATACGCTGCTGCCGCGGATCGCCTCGCTCTACGTCTTCTTCAAGCTGCCGCCGTGGCGGCCGGACCGGTTCTTCCGGCGGATCGCGCCGTACGCGCGGGTTCTGGCGGACCGGCGGACGGTCCTGGCCGCGCTGGTTCCGGCCGCGCTCGGCTATCTGCTGATGCTCCGGGATTTCTCGGCGGTGCGGAGCACCTTCCTCGATTCGATCTCCTGGGCGGGGCTGGCGAAGTTCTTCGCCGCCATCGTGGTGATGAAGATCATTCACGAAGCGTCCCACGCGCTGGCGGCGATGCGCTTCCACTGCCGGGTCCGGGCGATCGGCCTGAGCTTCATCGTCTTCTACCCGCGCATCTTCACCGACACCACCGACAGCTGGCGGCTGCCGCGGCGGCAGCGGCTGATGATCGACTGCGCCGGCATTCTCGGCGAGATGATCGCCGGCGGCGTCGCCGCGCTGCTCTGGTGCTATCTGCCGCCGGGCGTGGCGAAATCCACGATGTTCTACATCTTCGCGGTCGGCACATTGAGCACGCTGCTGGTCAACGGCAATCCGCTGATCCGCTACGACGGCTACTACATTCTGTGCGATCTGCTCAACGTGGAGAATCTGATGGGCCGCTCCGCGGAGTGTCTGAAACAGTACTGGCGCTTCTGGTTCTTCGGGCTCGGTTCCCCGCCGCGGGAGCCGCGGCGGGCGCTGCTGGCCGTTTTCGGCGTCGCCTCGTTCCTCTACCGGATCATGCTCTACACGCTGATCATTCTGGTGATCTACCACAGTTTCGTCAAGGCGGCGGGCGTGGTTCTGCTGCTGCTGGAGGTCTACACGCTGCTGCTCCGGCCGCTCTGCCAGGAGATCCGGACGATCCGGCAGATGTCGAAGCGCGCCGCGGCGCGGGCGAACTGGTGCTGGAGCGTTCTTTCGCTGCTGATTCTGCTGGCGCTGCTCTTCTTCCCGCTCTCGTGGAACGTCACGCTGCCGGGGATGGTGGCGCCGGAGAAGAGCGAACTCGTCACGGTGGAGGAGACGGGATTCCTGCAGTCGGAGTGGCCGCCGCTCCCGGTCCGCGTGGAGCAGGGGGAGCCGCTGTTCGCGCTGACCCGGCCGGAACTGCGGTTCCGCATCGAGAAGTTCCAATGGAGTTTGCGGCTGGACGAACTGCTGTTCCGGCTGCAGCAGCTCGACCGGGAGACCTACGGCGCCAGCCAGGTGACCGGGGAGAAGCTGCGCAGCGACCTCATCGGCATGGAGGAGCTGATCCGCCGGGAGGGGAATCTGGTGCGGAAAGCGTCGCACGCCGGGCTGTTCGTGCCGCGCCGGAGCGAAATTTCACCGGGGGCGCTCTTCCCCGCCGGCATGATCGCGGGCGAACTGGTCTCCGACGGGAAGATGGTGCACGCCTACGCGAACGACCGCGAGGTGCGCAAGCTCCGGGTCGGCCGGCGGGCGGAGATCCTTTTCCCGGACCGGCTCGGCGTCGCCGCCGGCCGCGTCGCCGCGATCGCCCAGATCCCGGCGAAGCTGCGCCATTCGCCGCTGCTGCAGAATTTCGGCGGCGCCATCCCGGTCTACTCCGACGAGAAGAATCCCGGGGAGTACACGTCGCTGCAGGCGCTCTACCGGATCGAGATCGAGTTCGACGACGCGCCGGAGTGCCTGGCCGGAAGGAGCGTCGAGGTGCGGATTCTGCACAGGGAGATGCTCGGCGGCGAGATCCTGAAGCTGCTGCTTTCCGCGTTCCGCCGCGAATTTTAGGTTCGTAAGCGCCCGGCCGGCCCCATGGCGAGGGGGAGACGGGCGGACTGCCGAAGCGAAGCAGGAGATGCGGGAGCCGGCGGGCCGGACGCCCTCCAGA
>CAZPWP010000200.1:0-4945 GCA_964590295.1 uncultured Victivallis sp. | reverse complement strand
TGTTCCACTTGCGCGAAGGCCTGAACCAACCATGAGCAATGGAGCCATCGTTTCGATGACAGGGAAAGAAGCGGAAAACCGGTCTGAAATGACCGAATCCCATCGGGAGGGAACGGCGCGGAACGTCGAGAATACCGGTACAGGAACGGCTCGAACTCCTTGCGCTGCTGTTGAAGCAATAGGAACCGGCCACCGCCGCGCTGGCGAAACATATCCGGGGCGGCAGCGCGGTGGTGAGACGTTGATTTCCCGGGAGAAACGGGGCAAATATCAGAAAAAAATTTGTTTTTTCTTGGAAAAATCCGCTTCGCCAGGTTATATTAAACACCATGAAACGGTTTCTTTTGCAGTGCTGTCGCTAAAGTGAACGCAAGGAGTAAACATAGAAATGGCGGATCGCATTCGAGTGGGAGTCTGGGGACTCGGCCGGGCCGGAAACGGCATGCATTTTTATGAACTGGGGCTTTACCCGGATCTCTTCGAAGTTGTCGCCGGATGCGACACGGATGTGGAGCGACGCGAAGCTGCCGTGAAGAAGATTCCATCGCTCCATGTCTACGACAACAGCGTGGATTTTCTGAAGAATCCGGATGTGGAACTCGTGACGATCGCCACCCGTTCGCCCGACCATGTGAAACACGCGATCGAAGCGGCGGAGGCGGGCAAATATGTGATGGTGGAGAAACCGATCGCCTGTACCTATGCCGACGCCCTAAAGCTGAAGGAGACATCGGAACGCTTCCCCGGGAAGATCTACATCCGGCACAACCGCCGGTTCGAGCCGGCGTTCACGCACATCCGCGAGATCATCGCCTCGGGCAAGCTCGGCACGATCTTCGAGATCAAGCTCTGCCGTCACAGTTTTCAGTGGCGTGCCGACTGGCAGACCATCCTGGCGGACGGGGGCGGCCAGCTGCTCAACTGGGGGCCGCACCTGGTAGATCACGCGCTCCAGTTTCTGGAGTCGCCGGTCAAGGAGCTGTGGAGCGACCTCAAACTGGTCGCGGCCAAAGGCGATGCCGAAGATCATCTCAAGATCATTTTCAAGGGGGAGAACGGTCGGATCGTCGATGTCGAGATTTCCGGCGGCATCAGTATGCCGGACCCGGTCTACGTAGTGCGCGGCAGCCGCGGCTCGCTGGTGAGCTACGATGAAAAGAGGCTGAAACTCAAATACCTCAATCCGGCGATCCCGCTGCCGGAAATCCACGCCACCAGCACCAATCCGCCGCTGGATGGCGGATTCGGCGGGCGGGTGAGTCCGGTCTGGGTGGAGGATGAACTCGGCGTCGCGCCCTCCAGGGGCGACACTACCGAAAAGATCTGGTACTACCTTTACCAGACGATCCGCAACCATGCGGAGTATCCGATTACCATGGAACAGGCGGTCGAAGTGGTCCGCGTGATCGATCAGGTCAAGCAGGGCGCTATCGACGTGGTCAAATAACATCTGAAGGAGCAGAGAAAATGAAGATGCCCGATTCCCAAATTGCCGTGACGCTGTTCAATCTGCGGGATTACTGCAAGACCGAGAGTGATTTGGACCGTACCCTCGACCGGGTCTGTGAAATCGGTTATCAGGCGGTCCAGGTGTCCGCCGTGCCGCTTCCGGCGGAGGTGATCAAGAAACAGCTCGACAAGCACGCGCTCTTCTGCTGCGCGACCCATGAGAACCTCGCGGTGATCTCCGGAGAGAGCGCCCCGCTGATCGACAAGATGAAGACGCTGGAGTGCGATTTCGTCGCGCTGGGGGCGCCGCCGTCGGAGCTGCGCGGCACGGTCGAAAATGCGCAGAAGGTCGTCGATATCTTCAATGAGAAGGGCGCGGAACTGCTCGAGGCGGGAATTCGTCTCGGCTATCACAATCACAACTTCGAATTCGAACGGCTTCCCGGTCGTCACCAGACCTATTTCGAATACTTCTACGCGAATACCAATCCCCAGACCGTCTTTGCCGAGGTCGACGTGCACTGGATCACCCGCGGCGGCGGCAGCCCGGTGAGCTGGATTCACCGCCTCGGCCACCGGATGCCGGTGATCCACTTCAAGGATTTCACGATCATCGACAACGACAAGCCGGTCTTCTGCGAGATCGGCGAGGGGAACCTCGATTGGGGGAGCATCCTGGTCGCCTGCCGGGAGACCGGAATCCGCTGGTATTCGATCGAACAGGATGCGCTTTTCAAGGATCGCGACATCTTCGAATCGATCAAAATCTCCTACAACAACCTTCGCGCGATGGGCGTGAAGTGATTCAGCCGGCTGCGTGAATCAGGGCGGCCCGGAAAATCCGGCCGCCTGTTTTTATATGTGCACCCGGTAGTCGTACGCCATGCCGGGCGCACCGAAAAAACGGCGGGGAACCTCTCCCCACCGGAATGAAACGAATGCCGGACGGCGTTTCAGCGGTAACACTTCCAGGTGACCGACTTCACGCTGTCCCAGAGACTGGAGTTGATGTCGATCTTCTTGCGGGAGCTGGTCGCAACCGGAATCGGCACATGGGTGAAACGGTCGTTCCAGTGCCCGATGACCACATCGGTCCGGCCCGCCATCGCCGCATGCACGGCGTGCTGTGCGAGCATTTCGCAGAAGACCGCGTCGGTACCGTGCGCAGGGAGACTGCGAATCAGATAGGAGGGATCGAAGTATTTCACGCTCAGGTCGAGCTTGATCTCCCTGCCCCAGGCGGTGATCTTCTCCTGCAGGAACTCCCCGATGTTGTGGTGCAGCACGTTGCCGGACTTGTCGCGGCGGCGGGACTCCTCCTCGAAGAGATGCTGCCCGGCCCCTTCCGAGACGATGATCACCGCGTGCTTGCGCTCCCGCAGCCGCCGTTCGAGGCTCGGCAGCAGCGCGTGCTCCCCCTCGTAAAGGCTGAAGGGATCCTCCGGCACCAAGCAGTAGTTGACGTGGGTGTTCGCCAGCGTCGCGTATGCGGCGATGAATCCGGAATCGCGCCCCATCACGTGAATCAGCCCGACACCGTGCGGCGTCCCCTTCGCCTCGTTGTGCGCGGCGGAGATCAGCGAATTGGTCGCATAGACCGCCGTTTCGAAACCGAAGGTCTTGTCGATGTAGTTGATGTCGTTGTCGATCGTCTTGGGGATGCAGACCACGCTGATGTTCAAGCCGCGCCGCTCAACCTCCTTGACGATGTCGTGGGCACAGCGAAGCGTGCCGTCGCCGCCGATGCAGAAGAGGATCTTGATGTTCATCCGCTTGAGCGTCTCAACCATCACCACTTCGTCCTGCCGGCCGCGGGAGCTGCCGAGCACGGCTCCGCCGATCTCGTGGATGCCGTCGACTGAGTCGGGTGTGAGCATCATCGGTTCGTGGCCGAAGGATGGTATCAGCCCCTGATAGCCGTAGCGGATGCCGAAAACGATCGGCACGTTGTAGCGAAGCATCAGCGTGCGGGTGAGTCCCTTGATGACGTCGTTGAGTCCGGGGCAGAGTCCGCCGGCGGTCAGAATCGCGGCATGGGTCCAGGCGGGATCATGATAGATCTTCGCGCGCGGCCCGGCCTGCTCGAAGGCGCGCAGCGTGCCGGTGGACTGGTACTCTTCGATCACCTCCCGGGAATCTTTGCCGTAGATGACGGTGGAATCTTCGGGGATGAAACCGACTCCGGTGAGCGGCGAATCGATCGTCGCCTCACCGAGGTGCTTTACTGTAAAATCGGAGTTGGCCATAGTTCTGTCTCTCCAGTTCGAGGACCTGAAAGTCCCATCTCTCGGAATCTATAAAATACTCCCGTTTTCACAAAAAATCAACCGTATCCACACGCCGGAGACTTGATTTTGGCGGGGAAATGCCTTATATTCCATTCAATACAAAAAAACATTCCGGGAGATTTCCGATATGAAAATTCTATTTGCGCTTCTCACCTTCGCCGCCTCCGGGCTGCTGACGCTTTCGGGAGCCACCCTCGCCTTCCGCGGCGGAGAGATTCTCGCCGCCCAGCTTTCCACCGCCAGTCCGTCGATCTCCGGAGAAGATCCCTTCGCCTATCCGAACGACTTCGACCGGAAAATCTACGCGGCGCTGACGGTGCGCATGACCTCCGGCCGGGCGCTGAGCGTCTACGACTACTCCCTCGAAGCCTTCGGGCGCCCCTCGCCCTGTGTGGCGATCCGGGTGGACGGCGACAGCTTCAACGCGAAAAACTGGGAGTTCAAGAATCCCTCGTCCACGCAGAAGTTCACGCTGCTCTTCATCCTCGACGGACGGCAGGTCGGGCTGCAGAAGGTGGAAAATCTGACGCTCAAAGCGAACTTCCCGCCCGCCTCACGGGCCGAACAGACGGTACCCTTCACCAATCTCGGCAGCGATCCCTTCCCCTCCTCGATTCCGATGGAGGGCGTGATGCAGGAAAAGCGATGAATCCGGTCCGCCAACCGAAGTTTCTGCCGACCACCCGCGAAGAGATGCTCGCTGCCGGATTTGAGGAGCTCGACATCCTGCTGGTGACCGGCGACTGCTACGTCGATCACCCCTCGTTCGGCGTCTCGATCATCGGGCGGCTGCTGGTCGACTGCGGCTACCGGGTCGGACTCGTCGCCCAGCCCGACTGGCGGGATCCCGACGCGCTCAAGGTGATGGGCCGTCCCCGCATCGGCTGCGGCGTCACCAGCGGCAACATGGATTCGATGGTCAACATCTACACGGTCGGCCGCCGCCTCCGCCGCGACGACTGCTTCTCGGAAAACGGCGAAACCGGCAAACGGCCGCCGCATGCGCTCACCGTCTACGCCCAGCTGGTCCGGCAGGCGTTTCCCGGGATTCCGGTCATGCTCGGCGGGATGGAAGCGAGCATGCGGCGGATCGTCCACTACGACTACTGGCAGGACAAGGTGCGCCCCTCGGTGCAAGTCGATTCGAAGGCGGACATCCTCGTCTACGGCATGGGGGAGCGCCCCACGCCGGAGGTATTCCAAAAGAA
>CAZPWP010000199.1:0-4954 GCA_964590295.1 uncultured Victivallis sp. | reverse complement strand
TCGCGGCGTTTTTCTCAAAATACGTTCATTTCTGTCAAGAACCGTCGAAGAACCGATTTTTTGCACAATGGAGCGAAAATCCGGAAAACAGGCACTCATTTTTTAAGAAAAGTGAATTTTCTTCTTGCATTTTCCGCACTCCAAAATTATATTGCTACAAGTGAATTATTTGAAACGGTTGAAAAACGCGTTTCGACGTGAAATTCATAATGCGAAGGATGGAGACCCATGAGATTCGGAAAGAGTATTGTCGCTTCTGTGATTCTGGCTGTGATGATGACCGCGGTTTCGGCGCAGGCCGCGCCGGATGATCCATGGGTCATGAAGCCGATTGAAAAACTCGGCCGCGGAGTTGCCAACGTCGCTTTCGGGCCGCTGGAGATCCTGATCCGGAGCTGGGATGTGAAGCTGGAAATGGGCGGCATCGCCGGAATCACCTACGGCCCGCTCAAGGGGGTCGCCTACTGCATCGCCCGCGAAGTGGTCGGTGTCGTCGATATCGTCACCTTCCCGTTCCCGCTGCCGGATTGTCCGGAGGATCCGGAAGGGTTCGGCGCCGGTTACGGCCCGATCATACGTCCGGCGTGGGTGGTGGATATTGAGCACAATGCCTTCAACTTCGTCTTTGACGATACGGCGATCGTTGCTTCGGATTACTAAACCGGGCGGCTGCGCCGGAGAGGCGCGGCGTGGAATATGGTCCGCATCGGGCGCGGTGGTGCCGGTGCGGATTTTTTCTTAATTGCAGCAAACTGGGACGGATAAGGCAAAATGAGTTTTTCCTGCGGTTTTGTCGGCTTGCCGAATGTCGGCAAGTCAACCTTGTTCAACGCGCTCTGTCGAGGCGGAGCCGAGGCGGCGAATTTCCCCTTCTGCACCATTGAGCCGAACACCGGAATTGTGCCGGTGCCGGATGAGCGGCTCCAGGTGCTCTCCGACCTGGAGCACTCCGGGCGGATCGTGCCGTCAACGCTCAAATTCATCGATATCGCCGGGCTGGTGAAAGGGGCGAGCCAGGGGCAGGGACTGGGCAACCAGTTTCTCGGGCACATCCGCGGCGTCGATGCGATCGCGCATGTGGTCCGGCTGTTTCAGAATTCCGATGTCGTCCATGTCGACGGCAGGATCGATCCGGTGGGAGATCTGGAGACGATCCTGACCGAACTGATGCTGGCCGACCTCGAAATGCTCGAAAAGCGCCGCGACAAAGCGCACAAGCAGGCCCGTTCCAACGATCCGGATGCGAAGCTCGAGTTCGAGACGATCCGCGATCTCGCCGATCAGCTCGCCGAGGGGAAGACGCCGGTGTACGACCGGGAGAACCCCAAAATTGTCGAGCTGGTCCATTCGCTCGGACTGCTGACTGTGATGCCCGCCTTCGTCTGTGCGAACACCGACGAGGAGAGTTTTCGGAACTTCGACACCGATCCGCGGGCGCAGAAGCTGAAGGAGTTCGCTGCCGCCCATCACATGGAGGTGGTTCCGGTCTGCGCCAGGCTGGAGGAGGAGCTCGGCCAGCTCGAACCGGAGGAGGCGGCGATGTTCATGGAGGAGCTCGGTATCGCCGAGACCGGCCTCAAGCGGGTGATCCGCACGGGATACCGGCTGCTCGACTACATCACCTTCTTCACTGCCGGGCCGATGGAGTCGCGGGCGTGGAGCGTCACCCGCGGCACTCCCGCGCCGCAGGCGGCAGGCAGGATTCACACCGATCTCTGCCGCAGCTTCATTCGGATGGAGACGGTTTCCTACGAGGATCTGGTCGCCGCGGGCGGTTGGGCGAAGGCGCAGGCGGCCGGAAAATTGCGGATCGAAGGAAAAGAGTACCTGATTCAGGACGGCGATGTGATTCACGTGCGATTTTCGGTTTGAAAAAAATCAAAAACGGGTTATATTACCGGGATGTAACAGGCGGAGCAATGGAGAATTCCGGATGTGCCGCATGGGTTCATTTCAGTAAAAAACCATTTACCGAGAGGAAGAATCACATGGCGAAGAAACCGGCAAAACTGGTATTCGAGGGCAAGGACCAGGAGCACTATGAAGCTCTGATGCGCGCCCGCGAGATGGTGACCAGCCAGATGAAATATCACGTGGAAGACGCGCTCGACTGCAGCAATGCGGACAAGCGCGGGGTCACGACCCACATGGCGGATGTTTCGAGTGACAATTCGCGCCACGAGATGGAGCTGCGGATGCTGACCGAGGAGGGGAACGTCCTGCAGCTCATCGAGGATGCAATTCAGCGGCTGATTGACGGAGAGTACGGCAAGTGCCAGGAGTGCGGTGAACCGATTTCGGAAGGCCGTCTGGCGATTCGGCCCTACGCGATCTTCTGCGTGAAGTGCAAGTCGCGGCACGAAAAAGAACAATTATGATCGAGCTGCCGTCCTTTTTCCGGCAGATGGAGCCCGGTTCCCGCCGTGAACGCGCCGTTATCGGCGCGGCGCTGGCGGCAGCCGGGTTTATTCTTCTGCTCGACCAGGCCACCAAGGTGATGGTCGAACGCAGCTTCCAGCTGCACGAGAGCCGGGTCCTGATCGAGAACTTCTTTTCGCTCACCTTCGTGCGCAACTACGGCGCGGCGTGGAGTCTCTTCAGCGGGCAGGGCTGGCTGCTGCTGCTGGTGGCCGCGCTGGTGACGGCGGGCTGTTTCTGGTTTTTCCGCTATCTTACGGAAGGGTATCCGGAGCGCTGCTTCGCGATCTTCATCATCCTCGGCGGGGTGGCGGGCAATTCGATCGACCGCATCTGGCGCGGCGCGGTGGTGGATTTTTTCGACGCCCACTGGTATGACGCCCACTGGCCGGTTTTCAACGTGGCCGATATCGCCATCTGCGTCGGCGTCGGCCTCTTTCTGCTTTCCTCTCTGCTCCGCAAGCCGAAGAGAGCGGAGGAAGAGGAGGAAAAGAGTACCGCTTCCGAATAGGAGGAGTTCCGCCATGAGAGCCGTCCGTGTCGAAGTGATGCGCCGCGCCGAGGCCCGCCTGATCTCGTCAGGCGTCCCCGGCTGCACCCTGATGCGCCGCGCCGGAGAGGGGGCGGCGGAGTTTCTGCGCGAATGGATCCGGGGCCGCGGCATCCGCCGGGTGGTTGCGGTGATCGGCCGCGGCAACAACGGCGGCGATGCGCTGGTCGCGGCGTCAGCCCTCGGATTGCCCGCAAAGGTGTACGCGGTCTCGCCGCTTGCGGAGCTGCGCGGAGAAGCGGCGCAGGCAGCGGCCGACCTGCCGGATTCGATTCCGGTGCGGGTGTGTGAGACGCTCGATCCGGCGGGGTTCCAGAGCGGCGACCTGATCCTCGACGGACTGCTCGGCATCGGATTTTCCGGACAGCTGCGACCGCAGTTTGAACAGTTCATCCGGGCGATCAATGCGAGCGGTCTCCCGGTTGCGGCGATGGATCTGCCCTCCGGGCTGGATGGTGACAGCGGTGAAGCGGTTTCCGGCGTCGCCGTCGAAGCGGCGGTCACTCTCACCTTCGGTTTGCCCAAGCGGGGCCTGTTTCACGGGGAGGGGCCCCGCTGCTGCGGCAGGCTCCGGCTGATCGACATCGGCGTGCCGGAGGAGTTCCGGAGCGATCCGGCGGGCGAGGCGTGCTTCTTCTGGGAGGACGCGCTGCGGGAGATGCCCCGGCCGGAATTCGACACCCATAAGATGCGCCGCGGGCGGCTGCTGATTGTCGCCGGGAGCCGGGAGTATTCCGGCGCGGCAGTACTGGCGGCCCGCGCCGGGCTGCGTGCCGGCGCCGGAATTGTCCGTCTGGCGATGCCGGGTGTGTCGCCGGCCTCGGTTCCCGCCGCACTGATTCTCCAGGCGGTGCCGTCCGCTCCGGACGGCGGTTTCGGGCGGGTCTCGCTGGAGAAACTGCTTCCGCTGTCTGAGACGAATGATGCCGTCGCCGCCGGTTCCGGCTGGGGGCGCGGCGCGGAACGCGGTGAAGTGCTGTCGGCGCTGCTCGATTTTCCCGGGGCGCTGCTGCTCGATGCGGATGCTCTCAATGCCGCCGCTGCTGAACCGGCGCGGTGGAAGCGACGCGGGGGGGTGGTGATTACACCGCATCCGGGGGAGGCGGCGCGTCTGGCGGCAGGATTCGGCATCGAAGTTCTGCCGGACCGGACCGGTTTGGCTCTGGCGCTGGCGAAGCGGCTTCATGCGGTGACGGTGCTCAAGGGGCCATTCACGGTGGTCGCTGCTCCGGACGGACGGTGGAGTGTCAACACCTCCGGGACTCCGGCGCTGGCGACGGCCGGTTCGGGCGATGTACTGACCGGTCTGATTGGAGCGCTGCTGGCGATGCGGCCCGGGGAACCGTTCCGGATGGCGTGCCTCGGCGTCTTTCTCCACGGGCTGGCAGGCGAATTGGGCGGTCCCGGGCTGATCGCGGATGATCTGCCGGAATTTCTGCCGGTGATCCGGCGTCGTCTGGAGAGTTGCGGTGTCGCGCTATGAGGGGGAGGGAATTTCCTGAAAGACGATCAAAAACGTCTTTCTCTTCCCCGGATACCTGTTGGAAATCCTCCTTTTCCCATTCACTGGTTTTCGTCTGACAACGCCCCGGGGGAATGAACCGCTGCAAGGGCGAATAAGGGTTCTCCGCACGCGGAACAACTCACGCGCCGGAACGGCATTTTGAATTCCCCCGGACTGGTTCGAATACGACGTTCCAAGCTGCCGTTGAAACGAAAATGACCACGATCGCAACATTTCAAGGCAGCCGGCCTGCCGTGAAGAATGCGATGGATCAGGATTTCCTGAACCATCTGTAAAATCATCTTCAACAGTGCGGCGAAGGCCCTGCGCTCGTACACATCCGCCGGTTCGGTTGCAGGTTCGTCCGGAGAAAAAACGCCTCTTCGACGGTCTTTGCCATAAGTCACACCTCTTTCACGCTCTGTTCAGCGCGGTCAGCGCCGCGAGCGCATGTCTCCACGGCCTGGCCCGCGCCCTGTTAA
>CAZPWP010000198.1:0-4967 GCA_964590295.1 uncultured Victivallis sp. | reverse complement strand
CATTTCGGCGAAGGAGATTTTTCCCTTCTGTTCGCTCCAGACCCGGCGGGTCTCCTGGAAGAGCCAGCTGCCCATGATGTTGGTCAGAAAACGGATTTTGCCGTTGAGACCGCCTTCGTTGGTGAAGTTGTTTTGCGCCGCCGCTTTGGTCACCAGCGGGTGGTCGAGTTCAGCGCCGAGCAGCGCCCAAGTACCGGCGCTGATGTAGGCCCAGTTGCCGGTGACCGGCACCGGAACCGCCCCTACCGCGCAGGCAGTGTCGTGGCTGCCGATCTTGAAGATTGGAATCGGTCCGCAGCCGAGCTCTTTGCAGAGCTCCGGCCGGAGAGTGCCGCCGCAGCTGCAGGGAGGGACGATCTTCGGGAAGATCTCCCGGGGCAGCCCGAGCTTGTCGGCAAGTTCAAGATCCCACTGCCGCGAGACCGGATCGAGCAGGTTGGAGGTCGAGCAGTCGGTGTATTCGCTGGTGTCGTCGCCGCCGAGTGCGCGGGCAAGCGCGTCGGGCATCATCAGAAAATGGCTGTTTTCAAAGTCTGCCGGGTGTTCGCGGAAGTGGGCCGCAAGCTGGTAGACCGTGTTGATTACCATGCACTGGATCCCGGTGCGGGAATAGAGTTCCTCGCGGGAGACCTTGCTCCAGACGTCGCTTTCGGCGTTGCCGGTACGCACGTCGCGGTAGTGATAGGGCCAGCGACGCGGCTCGCCGGTGGTGTTGTCGAAGAAGACGTAGTCCACGCCCCAGGTGTCGATGCCGATTCCGGCGATGGCGGGACCGACTTTGAGCGCTTTTGCCAGGCCGGTTTTGAGCTCTTCTACCAGCCGGGGATAGTTCCAGTAGATCGAACCGCCCTGTTCGGTCGGGCCGTTGGCGAACCGGTGCACCTCGGTCAGCGTGAGTTTGCCGGATTCGAGGGATCCGATGATGGCGCGGCCGCTGGAGGCCCCGAGGTCGAATGCGAGAAAGCTGCTCATGTTTGTCTTCTCCGTGTCGATGGTTCCTGAACTGAAAATTCAAATTCTTCTGTCCGAAATCCTGCCCGCGGGGGATCAGGATTCCGGAGAGGCTGGCGCAGCCGGGCGGAGTGCCGCCAGCCGGGCATAGGTTGAGCGGATCAGCTCCGCCGTCTCATCCCACCCGATGCAGCCGTCGGTAACCGACAGCCCGGGGGCGGGGCGGCAGCCGGAGACGATTTTCTGGCTGCCCGGCAGCAGGTTGCTCTCGAGCATGACGCCACGGATGGCGGTTTCTCCCCCTTCAATCTGGCTGAGAACGTCCCCCAGCGCGATGTGCTGTTTGCGGTAGTCCTTGCCGGAATTGGCATGGCTGCAGTCGACGATGATGCCCGGCTTGAGGTGCGCCTTCTGCATCGCCACCTTGAGGAAGGCGATGTGTTCGGCGCCGTAGTTCGACTGGCCGTTGCCGCCGCGCAGCACGATGTGCGCATACGGGTTGCCGCGGGTGCGAAAGATGCCGACGTGGCCGTCTTCGAGCACGCCGATGAAGCTGTGCTCGCTCAGTGCGGTGGAGATCGCGTCGATCGCGGTCTGGAAGGTTCCGTCGGTGGCGTTCTTGAAGCCGACCGGCATCGAGAGACCGCTGCCGAGCTGGCGGTGCGTCTGCGCCTCGGTGGTACGTGCCCCGATGGCGGCCCAGGAGACGATGTCGGCGATATACTGTGCAATGATGGGGTCAAGCATTTCCGTGGCGACCGGCAGACCGATATCGATGATGCGGAGCATCAGCTTGCGGGCGATGAAGATCCCTTTTTCGATATTGTAGCTCTTATTGAGATCCGGGTCATAGATCAGCCCCTTCCAGCCGACGGTGGTGCGGGGTTTTTCGAAATAGGCGCGCATCACCAGCAGAATATGGTCTTTTACCTGGTCGCTCAACTGGCGGAGCCGCTCGGCGTATTCGATCGCCGAACCGGTATCGTGGATGGAGCAGGGGCCGACGATCATCATGAACTTCTGCGATTTTCCATCGAGGATATCGCAGATCTCCTGCCGGGCCTCCATCACCTTGACCACCGCGTCGAGGGAGAGCGGCAGTTCCGACCGGACCGCGCCCGGACTGGAAAGCACGCTGCGGCTGGCGATATTGACATTGTTGCTGCTGATCATTGCTGGAATCCTTTCAAGGAGGAATAATATACAATCGTTCCGGGGATTTACAAGGCAAACCTGTTGAAAGGTGTGTGAAAAAAAGCTTCTTCTGCATTTTGTGTAAAAAATGGTTATTGTCCCGAATTTTGTGAAACACATTTGTCATTTCCAGCGCCGAGGAAGACGTTGCCGATCATCGTCATCCGTTTTTGCCGGCAGCCACCCTGCTCCCGCCACGGCAAACGTACTGGTGAACGGCGCTTTCAGCACCAGCGCCGACGCCGGAAAACGCTCCGCCGGACAGCAGGCGGGCCCGCTGCCGGGACTCCGGGCGTAAAGCACAATCTTCTCCGCAGGAATCTTCTCTTCTTCAACGAGACAGCGTCAGCCCCGCCCGGCGTCGCGGTAACCATTCGCTTCGAAACGAGTTCCGCCGCCGGCGCCGTACCCTTCGTAATCGCAGGCGGCGATGCCGCAGCCGCGCGCCGGGAACTGCGGCAGACGATAACGCAGTCCGGAGAGATCCTCCGCATTGCCGCGGCTGTAGAGGATGGTGAACCCGTCATCCGACGGAGCCGGCAGATGACACACCGCAATCGAAATCTTTTCCGCAACCGGCAGCAGCTTCGCCTTTCGCGAAGAAGCGGGATTCCCCTGCGGCGGTTGAAAGATGTATCGATCCGCCATGCTGCCGACGGCAGCCGTCAGCAGCACCGCCATCACCGCACACGCCGCGCTCCAGCGCAGAGATTTCATTGTCAGTTCACCTCCGGACCTTTTCCGTTCCATTCCGTCGATGCCGGACGCGGCTCGATCCGCATCCGGACGGTAAGCGCGGCAGGATCCACCGCCACAGGATACACCGTCAGCTCTTCGCCCGGATTCACCTTTCCGCCGAACCGGTTCCTGTACTCGTAGGCAAGCTCCGGCACCAGAAAGGTCAGCCGGTCATCCTGCCGGTCGACCAGCACCGCCCGGCCCTTCCACTCCGGATGCTGCGCCAGATAGACCAGAGTCCAGTATTCATTGACCGTCCGTTCGAGGCGGCGACGCTGCAGCGCGGCCGCTTCACTGCAGACGAGGCGATTCTCCATCCACTCTGCGGCAAGTGGCTCCTCGCTCTTCAACACCCTGCGGAGCTGCTGGTGCGCAAGCAAATCGGCGTAGCGCCGCAGCGGACTCGTGACCCGCACATACGGCTCCAGCGCCAGCCCGGCATGGCGTCCCGGCGAACACTGCACGGTACTGGGGGCGCAGGCGCGGCGCAGCGCGAACATCTCCGCCATCGAATCGCCGCCCGGCTCCGCCTCCGGCGGCACCTGCGCGACGAACGGCATCGGAATCTCCCGCGCCGCCGCCCAACCGGCGACCGCGCTTCCGGCGGCGAGCATCGCATTGGCGACCAGCTCCCGCTCCGGCGTGACGAAGCATGGAGTGATCTGCACGGCACCGTCAACCAGCCGGAGCTTGACCTCCGGCAATTGGATGAAGAGTGCACCGTCGGCGCGGCGACGCTCCCGGAACCGCTCCAGCTCCTGCCGCAACGAGCGCAACGGCTCCCCCTCCCAGCGTTCGCCGGCGGCGTGGTAGGTGAGCCGTTCCACCCGGACGGAGGAGAGCATCATCTTCTCCAGATGCGCGGCGCCGTCCGGCGCGATACGGATTCCGAAGCTGAGCGCCGGAGAAACCGGCTGCAGCCCGAGTCCGAACCGCGCCGTCGCCTCCGGCGGCAGCATGTGAACCACCTTTTCCGGCAGGTAGAGATTCTCGCCCCGTTCCGCCGCCTCGCGGTCGGCGTCGCACTCCGGCGTCACCGAAGCGGCAGGATCCGCGACATGCACCCAGACCAGACCGTCGGCGAAACTGACTGCGTCGTCCGGATCATCGCTGCCCTCGTCATCGATCGCATAAGCGGTCATCGCGGTCAGATCCTCCCGCACCTCCTCCGGCAGCGGTGCGAGTGCACACTCCGGCTCTTGGAGTTCAATCCCGGCGCGGGCGGGCCAGGGATCGGTCGTGAGATCCCACACGCCGAGCCGGAGCAGAAGATGGTGCGCCTTCTCCGGCGTCGCCTCGACGCCGAGATCGCGCAGCAGACGGCTGGACGGGGAATTCCCCAGTGCCACCTGCTCGATTTCCCGCAGGTTCACCCGGTCCTCCGGCAGAACAGTTCCGGAGCGGATCCGTTCGAGCAGCGCCTCCCGGGCGGCCTTCTCTCTCTCCTTCGCCTCGCGGGCGGCGAGCGCGGCGGCGACCTCCTCCGACGAACGGCCGGTCACCCCCTCCTCCGGTCCGCCTCGAAACCAGATGTTGCTGGAAATAAGTTCCCGGGCAGAGGCGGCGGCCTCCGGCGTATTGGCGGAATAAGCGAGCAGAAGAAACTCCGGAAACGGGAGCGTTTCCCCCTCCATGAGTTCGAGCAGTTCGGCGCAGTCCGGTTCGGGCAGCCGTTCCGGAGGAAGGACCGACACCGGCCCCCGGTGCAGAAACTCCACATCCTTGGGACGCACACTCTTTGCCGCGCCGCCCTCGACGCGAATCTCGATCTTCTCCTTGTTGATCGCGGTCACCGCCGCGAACTTTCCGTGATAGAGCACCAGTGCTCCGGGATTCAGTGAAACAGTCATAATTCCTTCCGGGTTGTTTGGTATTCCCGGTAACATACCGCATCCGGAGCGATTTTCAAGCCGGAACTCACTCGATCGCGTGCCGGCCGGGCGGATCGTGGCCTCCTGTATCGGGCAGCAGCCGGGGCGAGGTGATCTCCGGCTCCGTCTCCGGCCGGGTGCAGTTGCAGCGGCAGATGGCGAAGCATGTCTCCACGGCTTGGCCCGCGCTCTGTTAAGCGCGGTCAGCGCCGC